>JAPLLF010001142.1 GCA_026387715.1 Pseudomonadota bacterium | reverse complement strand
AGCCGTGCCTTGCAGTGCATGCACGCGGCGAGCATCTGGGCCCGGGGATCGACGTCCGGGACCTGATCGACGGCGCGCATCTTCTCGGCGATCTGCTCCGACGCGATGTGCGCCTGATGGTGCGCGGCTTCCTCGGCGAGGTCCGGCGCACAGCCCTCGCACAACTGCCGTGCTTCGTTCCAGCACACGTCTGGACACACCCAGTTGCCGCACCGCGTGCACTGATGAAACTTCGGGCGGATCTCCTCGATCGCCTTCTGGAAGGCGGCGTCCCACGCGCCACCACGAAGCCCGTCCTTCATGTACTCGCCGGCCTGGCCCGCGTTCCACAGCCCGCCGCCACCGAACAAACTCCCGAGTCCTTTCGCGATCTTCGACCCGACGCCGAGCGCGCTGGCGTGGAACGTCGAGCGATGCCCGTTGCCGCACTTGTCACAGGCGAACTCGAACTGATAGCCCGTGTCGTTGCTGTGATCGGTGTAGTTGCGAGTGAATGGAATGGCGCCCATTTCGTCGACACTGTACACCCAACTTCGCCATGCGTCCTCTCGCCGGAATCTCCCTCGCGCTCGTCTCGCTCTCGGTCCTCGCCGGGAGCGCGTGGGCGCAGAAGCCGCCGGCGCTCGTCGGCGCGGCCGAGACGTTCAAGGCCACCCCACCGAGCGGCTTCATCGACGACGTCGTCGCGACCGACGACCAGCGCATCGCCTACGTCGTCGCCGACGCGTCGACCAGGAGCGAGCTGCACGTCGTCACGCTCGCCGACAAGTCCGAGATCGTCGTCGATCTCGCGCCGGTGACGATGCACGCGACCGCGATCACGCTGGTCGGCGCCCGCGCGTTCGTCGTCGGCACGCTCGACGACGGGCGCCAGATGGCGGCGCTCGTCGAGCTGATGGCCGATGCGAAGGCCAAGAAGGCCGCGGGCGCGGTCGTCTACAAGCTCGAGCCGGCGACCCACATCTCGCTGATCACCCGCGACGGCAAGCCCCGGATCGCGGTGCACCGCGCGATCCTCGCCGACAAGAAGACCCGCCACGAGCTCGACATCGTCGCGCTCGACACCGGCAAGCGGCTCGCCGCCGGCAAGACCCTCGAGCTCGACGCCAACAACACGAGCGCCGCGCTCGAGCTGCACGTCAACCACTGGGCGAACGGCTACACGCAGGCGATCGGCATCAAGGCGGGCACCTGGGACCGGAAGACCGACGCGCGCATGCCCGACACCGAGGCGACGTACGACCTCGTCGCCGCGAAGATCACGCCCGCGAAGATCACCGACCTGTTCGAGAACCGGCGCCGGTTCCAGGCGCTCGCCGAGGCGATCGACAAGACCGACTTCGTCCGCCTCGCGTGGGACAACTCCGCGGTCCAGATCTGGAAGGACGGCCGGTCGCGCGCGATCGAGCTCGACCAGCCGCTGCTCGGCTACGACCCGAAATCGTTGCAGGGCATCGTCGGGGCCGACGGCGCGGCCTGGTTCATCCTCAAGGTCGATCCGGTGAACGCCGAGGCGGTCGCCCGCAAGAAGGCCGATCTCGAGTACCTCGACGTGTTCCGCGTCGGCGCCACCGATCCCAAGGCGGTCCGCAAGGTCCGCCTGTTCGCGCCCGGCGCGCGGTTCCGGTTCGGCGTCGTCCCGGGCGCGGCCGGGCGGTTCTGGCTGATCGAGCGCAACATCGGCTTCGAGCGCGGCGGCAAGTCGCTGACGATCTATCAGCCGTAAGCAACGGCCACGCACGCGCCGACCGCGGCGTTGTGGAGCGCGAGCGCGCGGTTCGCGCGGATCGACGCCCCGCCGGTGACCTCGGCGAGCTTCGCCAGCAGGTACGGCGTGGCGCGCTTGCCGCTCGGCGCGCCGACCAGCGCGCGCGCGATCGCGTCGTCGATCATCGCCGGATCGAGCGCCGCCGCTGTTGGGATGGGGTTGCACGCGAGGATCCCGCGCCCGCCGTGGGCCCAGTGCGCGCGGGCGATCGTGGCGAGCTCGGCCGGATCGTCGACGTGATGCTCGAGCTTGAGCCCCGACGAGCGCGTGTAGAACGCGGGGAACTCGTCGGTGCCGACGCCGACGACGAGCACGCCGAGCGTCTCGAGCATCTCGAGCGTCCGCGGCAGATCGAGGATCGCCTTGGCCCCCGCGCTGACGACGACGATCGGGATGGTCGCGAGCGCGTACAGATCGTGCGACACGTCCCCGGCCTCGCCGCGATGGACACCGCCGATCCCGCCGGTCGCGAACACGCGGATCCCCGCGTCGTGCGCGAGCCGTGCGGTCGCGCTCACCGTCGTCGCCGCGCTCGTCTTGCGCGCGACGTGCATCGCGAGGTCGATCGCGCTCGCCTTGGCGAACCGCGCCCCGTCGCGCGCGAGCGCCTCGAGCGTGGCGTCGTCGAGCCCGATGCGCGGCACGCCGTCGACGATCGCGATCGTCGCGGGCGTCGCGCCCCCCGCGCGCACCGCGGCCTCGAGCTCGCGCCCGATCGCGAGGTTGTCGGGCCACGGCAGCCCGTGCGCGATGATCGTCGACTCGAGCGCCACCCGTGGGGTCGAGACGGGCGTCGTCACTTCAGCTCGAACTCCTTGCAGAACGACACGAACTCCGGCCGCGCCCCGGTCGCGGGGTCGACCGCGTCGAGCGGCCAGCGCCCCTGCCCCTCGTCGGGCCAGGCGTGGGCGCACGCGCCCCCGACGAAGTAGAAGCAGTCGCGGCACGCCGAGCGCAGCTCGAACCGCCGCGCCTCGGCGATCAGCTGATCGGTCAGCGGGAACTTCACGCCGACCTCACGTCGACCTCACAGCGCGGGCATCGCGTCGCGGACCTGCTCGTCGACGACGTCCTTGGTCGCCTCGTCGAGGCCCTTCTTCACGCCGCGCTTGATCTTCTCGGCGGCCGGGCCCGCCTTCTCCTCGATGCCGTCCTTCATGTCGGTCATCTCGGACGACGTCCAGATCGCCCTGATGTGTCCGAAGAACGTCTTCTTGCCGATCGGCACCGTCGAGCCGAGGAACGCGAGGACGCAGCAGACCCCGAGGATGATGAGCCAGCGGATCATGTCCAGGGGAGCGTAGCTCGCTAGTCCGTGCCGCGCTTGAGGATGAGGAAGGCGACGCGGCGATTCTTCGACCACGCGGCCTCGTTGTGCGCCTTGATCACCGGCTGGGTCTCGCCGTAGCCCTGCGCGGTCAGCCGCTTCTCCTCGACGCCCTTGTCGATGAGGTACTTCTTCACCGCCTTGGAGCGGCGATCCGAGAGATCGAGGTTGTAGTTGTCGTCGCCACGCTCGTCGGTGTGGCCCTGGACCTCGATGAGCTGGATGCCCGGGTTACCGATCAGGGTCGCCGCGACGGCGTCGAGGATCGGATACGAGATCGGCTTGATGATGTCCTTGTCGGTCTCGAAGTAGACCATGTCGAGGATCTCGATCGACGTGTCGGTCACGACGACGCGGCCGCGATCCGGACACCCGTCCTCGTCGTCGAGGCCGTTGTAGGTCTCGGGCTCGTTCGGGCACTTGTCATCCTTGTCGAGGATGCGGTCCTTGTCGTTGTCGAGATCGGGGCAGCCGTCCTCGTCCTCGAAGCCGTCCTTGTCCTCCGGGTCGTTCGGGCAGAGATCGTCGACGTCGAGGATGCCGTCCTGGTCGTTGTCGGGATCGGGGCAGCCGTCCTCGTCCTCGAACTGATCGAAGTCCTCGGGATCGTCGGGGCACTTGTCGACGTTGTCGAGGATGCCGTCGCCGTCGCGATCGTTCTTGTCGCCCTCGGGGCAGCCGTCTTCGTCCTGGAAGCCGTCCTTGTCCTCGGGAATGTTGGGGCACTTGTCGTCGACGTCGAGGATGCCGTCGCGATCGTTGTCGGGCTCGGGGCAGCCATCCTCGTCCTCGAAGTCGTCGAAGTCCTCGGGGTCGTCCGGGCACTTGTCGACGTCGTCCTTGAGGCCGTCGCCGTCGCGGTCGCCGATGTTCGGCTCGAAGATGATGCCGATGAACGCCCGGAAGTCGGGGTTCGCGCCCTTGCCGGGCAGGAGGCCGCGACCGGCGCCGAGCGAGAGGAACGAGTTGCGCGCGAGGTACAGCTTGACGCCGCCGATCGCCTCGAGCGGCTGGTAGTTGTCGTGATTGCCGAGCGGGATCGTGCCGAAGACCTCGCCGACGATGTCGAACTTCTGGCGCGCGAGCGCGTACGAGACGCCGAAGCCGTACGGGATCTCGGTGCCGGCGGTCATGTGCTCGCCGGTCGTCGGCGCCGGCGGGATCGTGCCGTTCATCTTGCCGCCGTCGTCGTTGGTGAACGTCGTCGACGGGCGGATGCGGATGCCGCCGTTGAGCGCGAGGCGCAGGCGACCGTCGCGACCGAACTCCTTGTCGACGAGGCCGATGATCTGCGGGACCACCGTCGTCTCGCCGAGGAAGGCGTTCTTCGGGCTGGTGGTCTGGCCGATGTAGGCCGACGCGATCACGCCGAGGCCGACGTACGGCGCACGGCTGGTCTTGAGGAACCGGGTCTTGAAGTGAAGGCCGAGGTTGCCGGTGCCCTGACCGTCGACCTTGTAGTCCTTGTTGTTGTTGACGTTGCCGGCGGGGTCGACGTAGTCCGGCGTGATCTGGCCGTTCATCAGCACGAACGGCATCGACGCGCCGAACTCCAGCTCGGCGGGGCCGGCGTGGATGCCGAACGCGGCGACCAGCGTCGCGGCGATCACGTTGTTGATGGTGTAGGTGGTGCCACCGTTGTCGAACTTGAGGAGGTTGTGTCCCCAGTCGAGGGCGCCGAGTCCGAACGACACTTCCTTGTCGCCCAGCACCTGGGAAGCGTTGATCGTCAGGTAGCCGCGCGAATCCATCGCGGGCCGGAACGAGTTCAGGTCGATGTTGCCAGCTACGTCAGCTCGCGCTGCCGAGGATGAACCGACGATCGCGGCGATCGCGATGAGCGAACGAACGGACATTATGACGCCTCCGCAGCCTGGGTAACACTATCCCCGCGGCAACGTCAAATAACTGGAATCGTTAATCAACGAACAGGAATCTTGAAGGTCGCGCAGCGACCCTCGGCCTGCGCCTGGCGGCTCGCCGGGAGCTTGGCGAACAGGACCTTGGCCTTGCCCACGTTGCCCGACCGACACGCCGTGATCACCGCGAGGGTGAGCGAGTTCGCGTCACCGCGACAGGCATAGGCCTTCTCGAACAGGCTCAACGCGAGCTGGTCCTGGTTGCTGGTGAACGCCGTGTTGGCCTTCTCGAAGTACTGCTGGGCGACCTCGGGGGTGCAGGCCGCCGGCGGCGTCACGACGACGTTGCTGCCGGGTCCGACGCGCTTGTCGTCGCACTGGATCCTGCGGAGGTCATCCTGGATCTGCGACGGCGCCTGGCGCACGAGCGTCTTGAGATCGTCACACTTCTTGTCGTTCGCCATCATGCGCGCCCGGCCCGTGAAGTCCTTGAGGATCTTCGCCTCGAGCTTGTTGTACGCGCCCTGGGCCTCCGCGTAATAGACCGAGTCCTTCGGGATCTTGTTCAGCGCGGCGGCGGAGGCCTCGAGGTTCTCCGCGCGCGTGTTCTCCGTGACCTTCTCGGACTGCGTCTGCGCCTTGCGCTCGGAGACCGCCTTGTCGTCGAGCTCCTTCGCGCGCGCCGGATTGGTCGCCACGAGCGAGTTGGCGCAGGTCTGCATGTCGACCCACTTGCGGTCCTTCTTGTACTCGGCGCACTTGTTCTCTTGCTCGTTGCTGGCGACCGCCGAGCCGGTGCCGGCGTCGGGCGGGAGCGTCGGGGCGGTGCCCGACGAGCCCGAGCCCGGATCGACGACGTCAGCGGAGCCGTTGGAGCCGTTGGGCGGATTCGAGCCGAGCGCGACCTTGTCCCCGGCGGCATCGAGGACGACCTTGTCCACCATCCCGTTGCCGCCGGGCTTGTCGCCGTCGGTCTTGCGGGTGACGAAGAAGATGATCACCGCGGCGAGCACGATGGCGCCGAGCACGACGGCGACCATCATCCCCTTCTTGCCGGTGTCGGGGACGTCGGTGATGACGGCGTCGCGGGCGAACACGAAGTCCTCGCCGGGCTCGACGAACCGGAGCCGAACGTGGCCGAGATCGACGACGTCACCGCGCCGGAGCTCGACCTTGCCGTAGTCCTGTCCGTTGACCCGGACGCCGTTCGACGACTGCAGGTCACTGATCGTGTAACGACCGGTCTCGGGCTCGCGTACCAGCTTGGCGTGGTTGCGGCTGATCGAGCGGTGGTTGATGCAGAGGTCGTTCTCGTCGGTGCGCCCGACGATCATCTGCGGGCGCGACAGCTCGAACTCCTTGCCGGCGAAGTTCGACGACACGACGACGAGCTTGCCGTACCCGACCGGCGCGTTGAGCGCGGCGACCGTGGCGGCGGTGGCGACCGGGCGACCGGCCGGATCGGTGTCCCCGATCGCGACGAGCGTTCGCGCCGGGTGGCCGACGAGCTGGGGGGAGCCGGGAGCCGACGCGAGCCCACTGGTGGGCGAGGTCGCCGACGCCGCGGCCATCGGCGCCGTCGCAGGGGCAGCGACCGCCGGGATCACGTCGGTGGCGTTGCCCACGTCGACGCGCTCGATCGGCATCGTCCGCGCGTCGTCCACCTGCTCGACGCCCTCGGCCTTGAGGTAGAGCTTGTAGTCGCCGATCTGGACCTGGTCGCTGATCCGCAGCGAGACCCGCTCGGCGATCCGCGCGTTGTTGACGCGGATGCCGTTGTAGCTCCCGAGGTCCTCGATCTGGACCTCGCCATTGTTCCGGACGATGCGAGCGTGACGGCGCGACACGTTCCGCTCGGTGAGCCGGATCGTGTTTCCTTCTTTTCGTCCGATCGTGATCTCGTCACGGATCAGAGGGACGACTGTCGTCTTTCCCTCGTCATCCTGGATCACCAGTTTGAACATCGAGTGATTCCCCTCAAGTTCTCAGTCCGTCGATCGAAAGCGCCCGTACCCGATACGTTTTACCAAGCTACGTTCGCGCAAAACATAAGCAGGACCGACTCTTCGCAGACTTCTTTGCTTTGCTTACTTCCAGCCGGCAGCAAGGCGCGCGAGCTTTACAGCTGCGGCGAGTTGTGGATCGTCCGATCCCGCCGCGTCGGGATCGATTGTGGCACCGCTCCCCCCGGTCGCGCCACTGCCAGCTCCCTGGCCGACGACGATCTGGGGCGCGGCGAACGCCTCGACCTTGACGTCGGGCGCGATGCCCTTTGATTCCAGCGAGTTGCCCTTCGGCGTGTAGTAGCGCGCGGTCGTGAGCTTGAGGCCCGACCCGTCGTCGAGATCGAAGAACGTCTGCACGGTGCCCTTGCCGTAGGTGTTGAGCCCGACGAGCTTGGCGCGTCCGTGATCGTGGAGGCAGGCCGCGAGGATCTCCGCCGCCGACGCGGTGCCCTGATCGACGATCGCGATCACGGGCACCTTGGTGGCGATCCCGCCCTTGTGCGCGACCTGGTTCTCCACCGCGCCGGCGCGCCCGCGGATCGTGACGATCGTGCCGTCGTCGAGGAACTGATCGGCGACGAGGACCGCCTGATCGACGAGCCCGCCCGGATCGCCGCGGAGATCGAGGATGAGGACGTCGAGCGCCCCGGCCTTGGCCAGCGCCGTCAGGTTGGCGTTGACGTCGGCGCTGGTGGCCTCGGCGAACCGCGTGATCGCGAGGTAGCCGATCCCCTTGCCGTTCGAGCGCGCCTTCGGGTCTGCCTTCGAGTCTGCCTTCGAGTCTGCCTTCGAGTCTGCCTTCGAGTCTCTGATCACGTCGCGGCGCACCGTCGGCAGCTTCACCTGGGCGCGCA
>JAPLLF010000575.1 GCA_026387715.1 Pseudomonadota bacterium | reverse complement strand
TCTCGATCTGCTTTTCGGGGATCTTCACTTTCTTGGGATCGTACTTGTCGAGGTCGGGTCGTGGGTTCTTCGGATCGTAAGGATCCTTCGGATCTGGCTTCGGCGCGTCCTCTGGACCAGGTGGCAGCGCGCCCTCGAGCGAGCCGCCCGGCAGCTGCGACGGATACCGATTTGCGTAGCTCTCGACCATCGACCCCGGGACCTTCGTCAGCCCGCGGCCGCCGACCTTGACGACGTACTTCGCCGACGGCCACAGCACCCACGACTCCGTGGGGCCGGTGATCGTGAGCGTGCGCTCGCCGGCGATCTTGGCCTCCTCGACCTGGTAGTGCTGCTCCTGGGCGAGCCGGCGTGCGAACTTCACCGTCGCGCGCAGCACGCCCTCGGGTCGCTCGTAGCGCGTGACGTAGACGTTGACGAGATCGGGATCGTCGATCCACCCGCGCTTCTCGGCGTCGCTCGTGATGTAGCTCGCGGTGAAGGCCTCGCCGCGATTTCCCTCGATCCACACCTCGACATCGAGCAGCGGACCCTGGAATCGACGGAACTTCCACGCGCCGACATCGCCCTCCACGACCAGGCGTTTGGGAACGGGTAGGTGTCCACCGCAGGCGGACATACCGAGGAAGATTCCGGCTGCAACGAGCCCGGCGCGCATGCCGCATCGTACCTCGTTCCGCCGTTGACACGGCCGGTCGCTCACTGAATAGTCCCGCCCCTCATGGCCAGTCATCTCTTCTCCTCTGAATCCGTCACCGAAGGTCACCCGGACAAGCTGTGCGACGCCGTCTCCGACGCGGTGCTCGACGCTTGCCTCGCCGCTGACCCGCACAGCCGCGTCGCGTGCGAGACGATCGCGAAGACCGGCTTCGTGATGGTGGCTGGCGAGATCACGACGAAGGCGATCCTCGACTTCCAGAAGATCGTGCGCAGCACGGTCCGCGAGATCGGCTTCACGTCGTCCGACATGGGCTTCGACGCGACCACGTGCGGCGTGCTCGTCGCCGTCGAGCAGCAGTCGCCCGACATCGCGCAGGGCGTCGATCGCGGCGATCCCGCGAAGCAGGGCGCGGGCGATCAGGGCCTGATGTTCGGCTACGCGTGCGACGAGACCAAGGAGCTGATGCCGCTGCCGATCCAGATGGCCCACCAGCTGGCGGCCCGGCTCGCCGACGTCCGCAAGAAGAAGCACAAGGGCATCACCTGGCTGCGCCCCGACGGCAAGACGCAGGTGTCGGTCCGCTACGAGGACGGCGACGTGGTCGGCGTCGAGGCGATCGTCGTCTCGACCCAGCACGACGAGTCGGTGAAGCAGAAGACGCTCGAGGAGGCGATCCGCGAGTACGTCATCAAGCCGATCGTCCCGGCCAAGCTCATCACCAACAAGACGAAGATCCACGTCAACCCGACCGGGCGCTTCGTCATCGGTGGCCCGCAGGGCGACACCGGCCTCACCGGCCGCAAGATCATCGTCGACACGTACGGCGGCTACGCGCGCCACGGCGGCGGCGCGTTCTCCGGCAAGGATCCGAGCAAGGTCGATCGCTCGGCCGCGTACTACGCGCGCTACATCGCCAAGCACGTCGTGGCCTCGGGCCTCGCGCGTCGCTGCGAGGTGCAGTTCGCGTACGCGATCGGCGTCGCCGAGCCGGTGTCGATGCTCGTCGAGACGTTCGGCACGGGCATCGTGTCCGACGACAAGCTCACCAAGGCCGTGCTCGCGACGTTCGACGCGCGCCCGGGCATGCTGATCAAGGAGCTCGACCTCCGCCGTCCGATCTTCGCCAAGACCGCGGCGTACGGTCACTTCGGCCGCGAGCTCCCGGAGTTCACGTGGGAGAAGACGCCGCTCGTCGAGAAGCTCAAGGACGCGGCGAACGCCGGCAACGGCGCGGCGATCAACGGCAAGAAGACGGCGAAGCCCACCAAGGGCAAGTCGGCCGCCGTCGCGCGCGCCTGATCGATCGCGGGTAGCCAGCACGGATCTGATGGGTTCGACGTCTCGTCGAGCCTGACGTCGACCTTGACCTCCAACCTTGACGCGTTCGACGGCGACGTTGAGGTTGCCCCGTTCGTTGAGGTTGGACGTTGGCCCGCGCCGCGGCGCTTCGGTGCCGTCGGTCGACGACAACGAAGGGAGCAAGCTCAACGTCGCCGTTCAAGGCGACAACGAGGGCCGTCGACGTCGACGTCAAACGCGTCAACCATGACTGGCCATCGATCAGCGTAGCTTCAGGGGACCGGGTTCTTCGCGAGCAGCTTGGCCTTGTCGTAGTTCGCCGCGTTGACGAACGTGACGGTCGCGACGTAGTCGACCGCGCGGT
>JAPLLF010000789.1 GCA_026387715.1 Pseudomonadota bacterium | reverse complement strand
AGGCGCTCGAGGAGCTCGGCGAATGGGCGACGGCTCGCGCGCGCGCGTGGCCGCGTGGGGGCATCCGCACGCTCGTGCACGCGGCCGACGGCTCGATCACCTACGATCTCGGCGTGGCCGCGGCGGACCCGACGGCGGCGCAGCTCGTGATGATCGACAGCGAGATGCGCCGGGTGCCGGCGTGTGACTGCGCGCTCCTCGAGCTGGGCTGACGACCCCGGACGCCAGTGTCCGGCGGGCGGACACTCGGAGCGTGCGTCCCTGGAAGATCATGCGCTTGAACGGGCAACGGCGTGGCGCGCCGCGTGCTGGGTGATGGCTGCATGCGCAAACGCTCGCTGCCTCATCCCCTCGACCATCATCCGTCCTATCGCGCCGTCCTCGCCGCCGCCCCGCCGGTGGCGGCGCTCGCGACCCAGCTCGCGCACGAGCCCAGCGCGCTCCCACCCGAGCACGGCGGGCTCGTCGAGACGCTCGCCGCGGCGTGCGGCGACCTCGCGACCGGGTTCGCCGCGCCGCCCGGCAGCCGGCGGCGGGTCGAGGCGCACCACCGCGCGTGGATCGCCGTGCGCGCGCTCGATCGCGTCGTCGCGCGCGTGCGCGCCCGCGATCCGAAGCGCCGCGAGGTGGTGGCCCGGGCGCGGCGGGCGATCGACCGTGCGGACGTGCTGATCGGGGCCCTGCCGGGCGTGGTGCCGGGCTGAGCGCGAGGCGACATCCGGAAGATTCCCTGCGACCTCGGCCGGGTGCCATCCTCTGGTGGATATGAACCTCAAATCGTCGGCGTTCGCCCTCGCGCTCCTCGTGACTGTTCCTGGAGGCTGCAAGAAGAGTGGTGGTGGCGGTGGTGGTGGCGGTTGGCTGGTCGGCCGCGAGGGGCTGATGGCCAACGTCGATGCCCATGGCGCGATCGTGGGCGACGACCCGCTGGGCTCGAGCGAGACGCTGAACGGCATCGCGTGTCGGTTCGAGGGCGAGGCGTTCGTCGTCGGCGCGCACGGCACGCTGCTGTACACCGACGATGGCGGCCAGGCGTGGAGCGCGCTCGCGGTGCCGACGCGCGGCGACCTCCGCGCGCACGACGCGCTGCAGCGGTCCGCCGACGGCGGCGCCACGTGGCGCGAGCTGTCGGACGGCAAGACGGCGTTTCGCTCGATCGCGGCGGCGCAGCGCGGCGAGACCGTGCTCGCGGTCGCGGCCGACGGCGGGCTGTACGCGTTCGACGGCGTGGCGCTCGTGCGGCGCGCGACGATCGCCGGGGCGCGCGCGGTCGGCGTGTCCCCCGACGGACAGCGCGTCATCGTCGCCGGCGACGGCGTCGCGATCAGCCGCGACGCGGGCCGCACGTTCCAGCCGGTCGGCGTCGCGGGCACGTTCAACGCGGCGCGGATCGACGATCGCGGCGAGGCGATCGCGGCGGGTGACGCGGGCGTGGTCGTCAACGTGTCCGCGGGCGGGGTCGCGCTCGTGCAGCACGTCGGGACCGCGGATCTCTTCACGGTGCACATGAAGACCTGGGGCGACGCCGCGGCGGCCGGCAACGGCTACCTCGCTGGCGAGGACGGGCAGGTGTACCTGACGACCGACGCCGGATGGTCGTGGCACGCGGGGCCCAACGTCGGGCACGCCGTGCTCGGGGCCGACGAGATCGGCGCGGGCCACAACTAGGCGACGAGCGCCACGCGGCGCGAGGTCGGCATCGGCAAGCTGACCAGCAGCTCGGTCCCGTGGCCGGGCTCGGAGACGACGTGGATCGTCCCGCCACAGGCGAGCACCGCCGCCCGGGTCGCCGCCATGCCCACGCCACGCCCCGAGATCGCGGTGACCTCGTCCTGGGTGGACAGGCCATCGGCGAACAGCGCGCGCTCGAGGTCGGCCTGCGATGCGCACGGCAGGCCGAGCGACGTGGCCCGCGCGCGGACCTGCGGCCAGTTGATCCCGGCGCCGTTGTCGCGCACCGAGATGACGAGCGCGTCGCCCGCGAGCGAGGTGGTGAGGTGCAACGTCGGTGCTTGCTGGGGGCGCCGCGCGAAGCCGTGATCGATGGCGTTGCGCACGACGTGGGTCAGCGAGCTCCACACGTCCCCGAAGCTATCTGGCTCCATCCGGATCCCGCCGTCGCTCGTCGTCACGGTCACGTCGTCGACGCCGAGCCGGGCGGCGAGCGACCGGGCCTGCTCCGCCAGGCGCGCGAGGCGCTTGTCGATGCGCTCGAGGCGCCAGCGCTCGATGAGCGCGGCGATCTCGTCGTGATCCGCGTGGGCCTTGATGCGCTGCAGGACGTGGGTGTAGTCGGCGACGTCGAGCTCGATGCTCGGGCTCGTCCGGACCCCGATCAGCGTGATGATCCGGATCGAGGTCTGCTCCCAGGTGTCGGTCACGATCTGGAACACCTCGCGGGGAAATGCTGCGAGCTCCTCCTCGAGCCGCCACTCCAGGTCGTGGCAGACGTCGACGATCGTGGTGAGCCCGTAGCTCGCGCTGTTGCCCTTGAGCGTGTGGAGGAGGCGGAACTGGACCTCCTTGGCGAGCAGGCCGTCGCGCTGCTCGAGCGCGCGGACGATGCGCTCGGCGTCGGCGAAGTACTCGAGGAAGCCGGCGCGATCGCGCGACACGGCCTGGAACGTCGAGAGCAGCTCCTGCTGGTGGCGGTTTCGCCGTTCGGCCTCGACGCGCGCCGTCTGATCGACGACGACGACGAGCACGCTGACGAGCTCGCGCGTCGCGCCGTAGATCGGCGTGAACGTCAGGCCGTAGTGGCGCGCGCCGTGGTGCACGATCGTGGGCATCTGGCCGACGGCGAGCTCGAACGGCATGATGTGGCCGACCAGCTGGTCCCAGCCGAGCCAGAACGCATCGAGGGCATCCCCGGCGACGAACTCCCAGATCCGCGTGTCGCGCGTGGGCGTGCCGAACCACCGCGCGACGACCGCCGAGTACTCCGGGCCGATCGACCCGTCGGGGGCGCACGTCAGGAAGCCCTCCTCGGCGTTGTCGAGGATGAGCCGGAGGTCGTCGTTGCGGACCTGGAGCTCCCGGGTCTTGTCCCGGACCTTCAGCTCGAGGGTGCGCTGGTGGCGCTGCGCGCTGCGCACAGCGAGCGCGAGGCCGAGCATCAGCAGCACCGAGACCGCGACGCCCACGGCGAAGATGAGGTTCGCCTGGTGGACCGCGGGCCGGCTCGTGAACTCGTCGTTCGGCGCGACGATCCAGAGCTGCCAGGGGGCGGTGTCGACGATCCCGAGCTCGTGGATCTCGCTGTAGCGGAGCGCGGGGTTGGGCCGCCCCTGGGTGAACCCGGCGACCGACGCGGTGAGCTCGGGGATCGGGTCGGTCACGCCGCGATAGCCGTGCGTCGTGTTCACGAGCGCGAACGAGCCGCGGGGCAGGATCCGCTCGAGGACGGCGAGCCGGACCACGCCCGACACGCCACCGTGGAACTCGCCGGCAGCGTCGTAGACCGGCAGCGTGTAAACGAGGCCCTGGCGAGGCGCGTCGTTGCCCGCGGCGAGATCGGCCTTCGTGAACTCGGAGTTGTCGCAGGTCACCACCGGATGGCCGGTGACGGCGGGGACGGCGAGGTCGTGGATGCTGCGCTGGGTCGGGAACGTGGTGCGCAGGTAGGCGAGCTGGGAGCGCATGAGGTGGTACTCGAAGAGCTCGACCTCCTCGAGCTCCTGCGCGGGATCGGCGTGGTCCTTGCCCTTCGTGCCCTCGGCGCTGATGAACTCGTCGAACGTGAGGATCGGCGCCTCTGGCTTGCCGGTGGTGGCGTCGAGCGCCACCGGATCGAAGTCGACCGGCAGGAGGTAGACCTCGGACAGCGCCACGTTGAGGTAGGTGTTGTTGTAGATCTGCTGCATCGCCAGCTGGCTGTCGGGCTGGAAGTTCGTCCCGTGGCGATCGATCGCCTTGACGCCGGGCAAGAGGCTCATCGTGCGCAGGCCCTGGTAGAGCGCCTTGAACGTGGCCTCGACCTGGACCGCCACGGCCTTGGTCGCGAGGTGCTTCTCGGCGAGGTAGGTGGTCTCGAGCTGGTCGAGGTCGGTGGCGTGCTTGTAGAAGAACAGCCCGCCGATGGTGAGCCCGAGCGCGAGGATCGCCGCGTACGGCCAGGCGCCCTGGCCCCACCTCGTTCGCGTCGGGGAAGCTCGCACGAGAGGGGTGTTCGACCGCGGCGCCGAGGTGTGTAGGTGGGTGGTGGCGATCCCGGGGTCACGCCCAGCGGATGTTGCCGGCGCGACCGTCGTTGCCGCGCAGCGTGATCGCCAGC
>JAPLLF010000161.1 GCA_026387715.1 Pseudomonadota bacterium | reverse complement strand
CGACAGGATGGTCTTCTGGGCCACCGCGACCGGCTCGGGCTCCTCGACCTTCGGCGGGCGGGGGCGATCGGCCCGCGCCGCGAGCTGGGCGCGCAGCGCGTCGCGCACCGCGCGCCCGACGGTCAGCGTCTGGTAGCGGCGATCGCTCGCCTCGATCACCTGCCACGGCGCCGCGACCGTCGACGTCCGTCGCAGCGCGTGCGCCGAGATCTTCGCGAACCGATCGTAGATCTCGAAGTGCGCCCAGTCGGCCCCGGTCACCCGCCACCGCGTGCGCGGATCCTTCTCGAGCGAGCGCAGCCGCTTGCGCTGGCGCTCCTTGGACAGGTGCATCCAGAACTTCAAGAGGACCGCGCCGTCGGCGACGAGCATGTTCTCGAACGCGACGACCTCGGCGAGCTGGCGGTCGAGCTCGGCCGACTTGATGTGGCGCAGGGCGCGATCGACGATCGGCGCGGTGTGCCAGCCGCCGAAGAACACGCCGATCTTGCCGCGCCGCGGCAGCGCCCGCCAGAACCGCCAGAACGGCGGCCGCTCGCGCTCCTCGTCGGTCGGCGGCGCGACCGCGAGCGTCTCCACGTAGCGTGGATCCAGCCACTCGAGCAGCGTGTTGATCGTCTCGCCCTTGCCGGCGCCGTCGACCCCGCCGACCACGATGATCACGGGAAAGTCCGCGGCGGCGAGCGCGCGCTGGGCCGCGAGGAGCTCCTCGCGGAGCGTCGGGAACTCGCGATCGAAGTCTTCCTTGCTGACGGTGCGTCCGATCTCGGCGGCTTCGAACATCGCCCTATCGTATTCCGCCTGCGCCCGGTGGCGCTACGACCACTAGCGACGGCGAGCGGCGACGACCGCATCGACCGCGGCCCGGGCCGCCGGCGCCGCCTGGTCGGTCAACGCGATCGTCCAGCCGGCGACGCGGTGATGCCAGTTGGGGCGCTCGGACGTCGTGCCGGGGACGTTGTGCGGCACCGCCTCGAGCGCGAGATCGTCGAGCGCGACGAGCACCACCTCGGCCGGCCCCGCGGCCAGATCCGCGGTCGCGGCGACCATCGCGCGCTCGAGCTCGCCGAGCTCGGCCAGCGCCGGCGTGCGCGCGGCGAACGCAAGAAGAGCCGCGCGGTCGCGCTCGCGCGCCTTGCGCTCGACCACCTCCTGCTCGGGCGAGATCAGCCCGAGCGAGCACGCGTCGTCGAGATCCGCGCCACCCCACCACCCCGCCATCGTCGCGGTGTCGTGGGTGTTGAGGCTCGCGACCGCCTCGGCCGGCGACGGCCCCGGGGCGTCGCCGAGCTTGCTCGGGAAGCTCCACTGGCCGACGTGCAGCCGGAACATCCCGTGACGCGCCATCGCCGGGCGCACGTAGTCGGGCACGGTGCCGAGATCCTCGCCGACCACCGCGCACTGGTTGCGGCTCGACTCGAGCATGAGGATCGCCATGAGCTCGTCGGCCTCGTACCGCAGGTACACGCCGTCGGTGGCAGGGCGCCCCTCCGGCACGCAGTACAGCCGGAACAGCCCCATCACGTGATCGACCCGCAGCATGCCGGCCACCTTCATGTGGTGGCGCACGCAGCGGATGAAGTAGCGGTAGTCGTCGCGACGTTGCGCGACCGGCGACAGCGGCGGCAGGCCCCAGTTCTGGCCACCGAGGAACAGCGCGTCGGGCGGCGCGCCCGCGGCGAGCGAGATGAGGAACTGGTCGCGATCGCGCCAGACCTCGTAGGCGTCGCAGCTGACCCCGACGGGAAGATCGAGGTAGAGCGCGACCTGATCGGCGCGATCGTCGACGAGCTCCTCGAGCTGGCGCTGCATGAAGCACTGCGCGATCACGTGCGCGTCGAGTCGCGCGGGCTCGGCGCCAAGCGCGAGGGCCTGCGCGCGCGTGTCAACATGCGGGACGCCATCGCGGTGCGCGGCGGGCCAGTCGCGCCAGCCGGTCCCGTGCTGCTCGCCGAGCGCACGGAACGTCGCGTAGTCGTAGACGTCGTTGGCCACGGCCCACGCGTCGAGCGTCGCCGCCGCGCCGGGATCGCCCGCGAGTCGCGCCGCGATCGGATCGAACGCCGCGCGGCGCCAGGCGTACTGCGCGGGATAGTCGATCAGCGTGCTGGTCGTGGGTGGCGCGTGCACGGCGGGCATCGCCGCGGCGCCCGCGAGCGACGACAGATCGAGGTACATCTCGTTCCAGAACAGCCGCGACACCGGCGAGTAGGGCGAGAAGTGCGCGCTCGTCGGATCCGCGGCGAGGATCGGGAGGGTCGCGACGTACGCGCCTCCCCGGGCTCCGACCTGATCGAACATCGTGCGCAGCGTCGCCAGATCGCCCGCCTCGCCGGACGCGGCGGTCGCGAGCCCGTAGACCGGCGCGAACACGCCCCAGCGGCGCGCGCCCTGCCCTGGCCCGCCGAACCCCTGGGTCGGAGCGCAGATGGCGAACGCCTTGCCGGTCGCGTCGCCGCAGCGCCACGCGACGGCGTGATAGCCGAGCGGCAGGTCCTGGATCGTCGCGCGCCGCAGGCAGTGTACGACACCCCCGGGATGCGCGTGGCCGTCGGCGGGCAGCGTGAACAACGTGCCCGTCGCGGTGATGGTCTCGCCGGTCTCGGTCGTGATCGTGACGTCCCACGTCGCATCGTTCGCCGCGGGCACCGCGAACGGGACGACGATCGTGGCCGAGCCCATGGGCGACCCCCAGCCGACGATGACCGGGGGTACGCACACCGCCCACCGCGCGCGCTCGAGCGCGACGAGCTGCGCATCGATCGAGGCGGGCGCGGCGGCATCGACCTCGACGCCGAGCGCCGCGAGCCCCGCGACGATCGCCGCGTCGCTCGCGGTGACGGGCTTGCCGCGGAAGCTCGTGTACGACGGGTCGATGCCCGCGGCGAGGGCGAGCTCGTGCAGCTTGCTCATACGTCCCTGATCGATCAGCCGACGAGCTTGAGCCACCAGCCCGGCATGAGGCCGAGCTCGAGGACCAGGAGCGGGCAGATCGCGATGACGAACACGAGGCCGGGCGAGCGCGTCGGCGTGAACGGCCCGGTCGCGTCGCGGAAGTACATCGCCGTGACGATGCGCAGGTAGTAGTAGATGCTGATCGCGCTGTTGACGACGCCGACGAGCACGAGCCACATCAGCTGGCCGTTGCTCACCTCCATCGCCGACTTGAACAGGTAGAACTTGGCGAAGAACCCGCCGGTCGGTGGCATGCCACCGAACGACAGCAGGCAGACGGTCATCGCGAGCGCGACGCCCGGGTGCTGCTGCGCGAGGCCCGCCCAGTCGTCGACGAGCAGCCGCTCCTTGCCGCGCGAGCCGACGAACGAGACGACCGCGAACGCGCCCATCGTCGCGGCGCTGTACGCGATCAGGTAGTAGATGATCGAGCCGTTCGCGCTCGTCGAGCCGAGGCCCATCGCGCACAACCCGACGAGCAGCACGCCGGCATGCGAGATCGACGAGTACGCGAGCATGCGCTTCACGTTGTCCTGGCGGACCGCGGAGATGTTGCCGATGGTGATCGTGATCGCCGCGATCACGACGAGCGGGCTCGCCCAGCCGACGGTCCCGAACGGGAGGACGTCGCCGCCGAGCGCGGTCCCGAACACGCGGATCATCGCGGCGATCGCCGCGGCCTTGACCGCCGCGGCCATGAAGGCGGTGACCGGGGTCGGCGCGCCTTCGTACGCATCGGGCGCCCACATGTGGAACGGCACCGCGGCGATCTTGAAGCCGAACGCGACGATCAGGAGGAACGCCCCCGCGACCGCGAGGCCCGCGTTCTGCGTATGCGCGAGCGCCGCCTGCATCTTCACGAGGCTCGTCGTGCCGGCCGCGCCGTAGATCAGCGCCATGCCGTACATCAGGAAGCCGGTCGCGAACGCGCCGATCAGGAAGTACTTCATCGCGGCTTCGTTGCTGCGCCGCGAGGTGCGCCGCATCGCCGTCATCACGTAGACGCCGATCGACATGGTCTCGATGCCGAGGAACACGGTGACGAGCGAGCCGGCGTGCGCGAGCATCACCATGCCCGACGCCGACAGCAGCATGATCCCGTAGTACTCGCCGACCTGCCACTCGTGCTCGCGCTGGTGGGCGGGGCTCGACAGCGCCGCCGCGGCGGTCGTGAACGCGAACAGCGCGGACAGCACGTACGAGCTGCGATCGGCGACGAGCATGTCGCCCATCAACGCCCTGGTCTCGTGCTCGCCGAGCTGGCGATACAGGACGATCGACGCGATCGCCGAGGCGAGCGCCCCGGCGACGGTGAGCCCGGACAGCGCGGTGCGGTCCTTGCCCTTGAAGAAGGCCTCGGCGAGGACGAGCATCATCCCGACGACGGCGAGTATGAGGTAGGGAACGAGCCAACCGAGGTCGGCGGGATTGAAGTTCACTGGCCACCTCCGGCGGGAACTGCCGGTTCACGAGGAGTGCGACGTAGCGCCCCGGGCGG
>JAPLLF010000933.1 GCA_026387715.1 Pseudomonadota bacterium | reverse complement strand
ACGACCGGCGCGGCCAGCGGCTTGACGGGGCCCGTCGACGTCGCGCTGCCCGCGCCGGGAGAGAGGGTGTTGCCGACCGGCACCGCCGGACCGCGACCACCCTGCGAGGTCGACTCGAGGGTGACACCGAACCTCGGCGTCGTGGTGGTGTCGGTCGTCGTCGGCGCGTGCGCGACCGGGGGCGTGTCGACCGGCGCGACGTCCTGGATCGCGGTCCGCGTCGGCGGCGTGCGCGGACGCTCGCGCGGCACCGGCGTCGGCGTGGGCTTCGGCAGCGGCTTGACCTCCGGCGCGGGCTTGGGCGGCTCCGGCTCGGGCTCGCGTTCGGGCGCGGGCGGCGGTGGTGGCGAGACGACGCGGATCTCGATCGGACGCGACGCGGTGAACACCGCCGAGGGTGGCAGCTGATCGAGGCTCGCCGCGAGGATGAAGTGACCCGCGATCGACGCCGCGACGCAGACCAGGATGCGGCGATCGATCACGACCTCACCCACCTCCGGGCGCGACGAGCTCGGTCGGATCGATCTGGATCGCGAACGACGTCACCCCCAGGGACTTCACGGTGTCGAGCACCCACACGACCCGGCCGTGCGACACCGCCTTGTCGCCGGTGATGATCGCCTGGGACTTCGGATCCTTCGCGACGGCGGCGCGCACCGCGGCGCGCAGCTCGTCGGGCGTGACCGGCCGGTCGTCGAGGAACAGCGCGCCATCACGCTGCAAGGTGATCGCCAGCGTCGACGGCGGCAGCGCCGTGCTCTGGGTCGCGTGCGGGAGCTCGACCTCGATCGCCTGCTTCGCGATCAGGTGCGCCGTGAGCATGAAGATGATCAGCAACACCAGCATGATGTCGACGAGCGGGGTCACGTTGATCTCCGCGATGATGCCGCGCCGCCGCGTCGCGCCGCCCGCCACGTCAGCTCCCCTGGATCGGTTGGGGGGCCGGGCGCGGGGTCTTGATGTAGCCGAGGATCGCGTGCGCGAGGCCCTCGGCCTCGGAGGTCTGCGTCTCGACCCGGCGGATGAACGCGTTGTAGGTCGCGACCGCCGGCAACGCGACGAGCAGGCCGACGCCGGTCGCCACGAGGGACTCGGCGATTCCGGACATCACGGCCTGCGTGCCCTGGACACCCTGGCTGGTCGCGCCCGCAAGATCGTGGAACGCGCGGATGATGCCGAGCACCGTCCCGAACAGGCCGATGAACGGCGCGTTGTTGCCGAGCGTGCCGAGGAACGCCCAGCGCGGCCTTCGGGCCGCTGGTGCGCAGGGCCTCGAGCGCGGCGTCGAGACGATCGCGCGGCGGCCGCTCCTGCAAGAAGAACCAGATCCGCTCGATCATCACGGTCACGGCGGCGAGGCTGAGCGCCAGCATCAGCCACAGCACCCAGCGCGAGCCGGCGCGTAGCATGAGGTCGAGGAGCCGCGCGTCGATCGTGTCCGCTGGGAGAACCGCTGGGGGTGCCATCATGATGTTCCTCTGGTCAGAACCGACCGCGAAGGCCGAGGGTGGGGAGCACGTACCGGATCACGTTGCCGGCGGTGACCTCTTCGGGGGACAGCGCGACGTTGGTGACGTCGACGTAGAAGTCGAGCAGCCACTTCCGCCACACGGCGCGCTTGTCGACGCGCAGATCGAACCGCAGGTAGCCCGCCGTCCGCGCGGTGTTGTAGCCGGCGGTCGTCGTCTCGGGCTTGCCGCTCTGGTACTGGAGCCGGAGGCCGAGGTCCCAGTTGCGGCGGAGCGGGAGGCCCGCGACGACGTTCACGAGGTGGCTGCGATCGAAGTCGTAGGGCACCCAGGCCCCGGCGCGCTCGCGCTCCGACCGCGACAGCGTGTACGAGACCCAGCCGAACACGCCCGTCTTGGCGACGCGGCGGAGCAGGATCTCGAGGCCGTACGAGCGCCCCAGCTGCGGCCTGGTCAGCCGATCGATGAACTGCTGGCCGTCCGTGCCGGTCACGACCGTCGTCGGGATCAGCGTCGTGTTGGCGTCGTTGACCACCGACGCGTCGTTGACCGACAGGTCGAAGATCGTCGGATCCATGTAGTTGAAGTACGCCTCCGTCGACAGCTGGAAGCGCTCCGCGAGCGGCACCTCGACCCCGAGCGTGCTCTGGTACGAGCGCAACAGGCCGTACTTGAGCGGCATGATGTCGAGCCCGGGCAGCGGCAGCACGAACCGCGGCGGCTGGTGATAGAGGCCCACGCTGCCCTTGAGCCAGACCGCGCTGTCGTCGCTGTCGGGTGGCACGTCGGCGAGATCGCGCCGTCCCAGCTCGTAGCGGACGGTCAACCGCGGATCGACCGCGCGCTTGGTCGTCGCGCGATCGTTGTAGACGTCGGCGCGCACTCCCGGACGAACGAGCCACTTCGGCGTCGGACGCCACAGCACCTCGGTGAGCGCCGAAGCCGCGTAGAACGTCGTGAGATCGCCGGTGATCATCGAGAACGGATTGGCGCCCGACACCGCCGCCGTCCCCTGCGAGATGTCGCGGACCGAGCCGGTGACGCCGCCGACCACGGTGAGCGTCGGAGCCGCCTTCCAGCGCAGCTCGACGCTCGGCTCGGCCGACAGCACCGAGAAGTCGGTCCCCTGCGAGAACGTCGCGTCCCGGCCGACGACCGCCCGCGCGGTCGCGAGCAGGGTCCCGAACGTGCGATGGAGGCGCGCGTCGAGCCGATGGAAGCCGAGGATCAGCGACGGCTCGAGCGGCGGGTTCTGATCCATCGGATCGGCGGTGGCGGCCACGGTGTCGAGCTCGTCGCGCGCGCCGTACGCGAACAGCGTCCAGCCGTCGCGCGCCGTGCCGCCGTCGAGCCGCAGCTGGTAGTCCCAGTACGACAGCGAGACCTGGTTCGTCGCCAGGCTGAGGATGGCGCCCGGATAGCCGTACCGACCCGCCACCGTCGCGGTGATCCCGGTCCTGGGGATCGGCTCGCGCACGAGCCCGCCGAGCTGCAGGAGGTTCGCGTCGAAGTCGAGCAGGTGCTCGTCCCGGCGCGCGCGGGCGGTGCGACCGTCGACGATGCCGCCGGTGTAGCCGCCGTAGATCACCGGCGCGCCGCCGGGATAGAACTGGATCTCGTCGACGAAGTCCGGGTGGATGACGCTCGGGCCCGACAGCAGGTGATAGAGCAGCGGCACCCGCGCGCCGTCGAGCAGGAAGCCCGTCGAGCTCGGGCTCGCCCCGCGCACCACGGGGAACGGCAGCAGCGACACGACCGACGCGACGCCCGGCAGCGCCTGCACGACGCGAAACGGATCGCCGAACGTGCCGGGGATCTGCTTGATCTCGGCGCCGCGCAGCGTGATGCGCGAGACCTCCTCGCGGCGCTGCTCGCCGACGACGACGATCTCGTACGGGTCGTAGCGATCGCGCTCGACGTAGTAGGTGACCGACAGCTCCTGCCTGGCGACGAGCGCTTCCTGCTGGAGGAACACGTTGTGGCCCGCCGCGGTCACCGTGATCTTCGCCGCGCCCGCGGGCAGCGCGAGCTCGAAGCGACCCCGCGCATCCCCCTCGGGGCGCCGCCGTGGTTGGTGGCGGTGGTGGCGGCGGCGGCGGCAGGAACGTGTGGCTGAACGTGACCTCGACGGGCACCGGCGCGCCCCCGTAGGTCGCGGGCTCGAACGTGAAGGCCTTCGCGGCGCGCGCGACCGCCTCGTCGAACGGTGGCTGCGGCGGCGTGATCGGCTCGACCTTCTGGACGAGCCCGTGGTCGTCGACGAGGAGCTTCACGGTGACGACGATCGGGCGATCGTGTGCCGGCGCGTCGTCGGGGTAGGCCACGTCGGTGCCGCCGCGCGCGTGCGGCGGCTCGAAGGTCGGCGCCGGCGCGTCGGGGGATGGGACGCCCGCATCGACGGGCTGCGCGAACGCGCGCGCCCCCCACGCCAGCGTGACCAGTGTGCACGCGATCCGCGCGATGCGGAGGATCAGCGCCACGCGACCCCCCAGGACAGCGTGACCCCGGTGTGCGCCCAGTACTGGCGGCGCACGATCGCCTCGCCGGTGTCGGGCTCGACGCGGCCGGTCTCGTCGACACAGCCGGTCCACTGCGCGTCGACCTCGAGCGCGAGGCTCGTCTGCGTGCGCGGCCCCAGGACGTACGCCCACTCACCGCGCACGAGCCCCGCGACCCCGATGCCGCTGCAGCTCGCGACCGGCGTGAGCGCGTTGGGGAACGTGTACGAGGTGTCCAGCGTCGACGCCTTCGGATCCGGATCCGCACGCCCCGTGGTCCCCTCGACGAGCCCGCCGAACCCGAAGCCGACCGCGAGGCTCAGGTTCGGGGTCGCGTGGTAGGTCGGATCGATCGTGCCCGCGAACCGCAACCCGGACAGCCCACCGGCACGCGCCACGCTCGCGTATTGAAACGAGGTGAGCAGCGACCACGCCTCGTCGAGCCGCACCCCGGCGCGCAGCGCGACGCCGAGCAGCCGCCCGCTCGGCGCGCCGCGCGATCCCATGAACGAGCCGTAGACGGCGCCGAGCCCGAGGCGAAACCCACCGCGCTGCCACGCGAGCCGATCGGCCTCGGTCGGCAGCGACAGCTTGGGGTCGCCGTCGTCGTCCTTCGGGTGCGTCGGCTCGGCGCGCACGGGCGCGGCGAGCGCGAGGCACGTCGCGATCAAGGGGGTCCGCCTCATGGCGAGCACGGCCACCACGCCGGCGGGGTCGCCGTGATGTCCCAGTCGGGGAGCGCGCACGCGGCGTCCTCGCGGCAGCCGCGGAGCACGTAGTGCGACAGCCCCTTGCAGCGATCCGTCGCGCGTCCCGAGATGATGTACTGGCTCGCGCCACCGGCCATCCCGCTGCCGAAGTCGACGACCTTCGCGCACGCCGCGGTGCGATCCGTCAGATCCGGCGCGTCGACCGGTGGCTCGCGATAGCGGATGCTCGAGTCGGCGCGCCGCTCCTCGCAGCCGACCTCCGCGACCTCCGCCGGCGGGCGCACCGGGATCGTCACCACCGCCTCCGCCGGCGTGCGCTCGCTGCACGACGCCGGATCCTCCGCGGGCAGCTCGCCCCGCGCGGTCGCCGCGATCGCGTCGGCCACCGAGAAACCGCCGGCCGCGACGATCGAGAACGCCGGCAACGGTTCGCCGCAGCCGCTCCGCGGGTAGAACGCCGCGGCGAGGCTGAACCCGCCCTCGCGAAACGCGACCCGCTGATCCGCCTGGGTCATCGACACGAAGCTCGCGCCGTAGATGACGTCGGCGCCGTCGACCTGATCCTCGACAGGCGGCCCCATCTCGCGGCCGCCGAGTCGATGCGGGCGCGCGAGCTCGAGCGTGCCGCTCGCGTCGCGATCGTCGTAGAGCACGAAGCTGCCGTAGGCGACCCGGGAGGTCACGTCGCCGACCATGACGTCGGCCGCGGGCAACGAGAACAGCGAGATCGTCGTCGGCTCGTTCAAGATCACGTCGGCGTTCGCGGCGACGCGCGCCGGCACGAAGCCGAACGGATCGCGGCACCCGGCGGAGATCGCCGCGGCCGCCTCGGCGGTGTCGGGCGGCAGGATGCAGATCGGCTCGGTCAGCCACTGCTGCCCCCAGATCATCGCCACCCGCAAGGCGACGACGTCGGCCCCCGGGTCGCCGGTCGCCACGACGTCGAAGGTGACGAGCGCTGGCGCCGCGCCGCCGAAACCTTGCAGATCGTCGCAGCCGGGCACGATCGCCAGGAGAAGCGCGAGCGCCGGGGCCCTCCTCACGGGCGCCACCCGACCCCGAGCTGCGCGCCGAAGCCAGCGTGCGCCCCACCCGCGAGCACCTCGAGTGTGGGGCCGCCACCCAGCTCGAGGAGCCAGTGACCGCTGACGTGAACGCCGACGACGAGCTCGAGATCCGCCGCGGGCAGGAGCGCGATCGCCGCGTTCTCGAGGTCGGCACCCATCAGCCCCGCCCGCATGCCCTGGTTGCGCAGGCGGGTCTCGTGCACGACCGTCCCCCCGACGCCCAGACGCAGCCCGACGGTGCCACGCCCTGCCGTGCGCTCGAGCCCACCCGTCAGCCGCAACCGCAGATCGCTGTGCGTCACCGTCCACACCGTGGAGGACTCGGTCGTCGTGACCCAGGACGCGCGCGCGCCGACCACGACCCCGCGACCGTGCGCCATCCCGATCCCGACCCCGGTGGCGAGCCCGGTCGGGAGCGCGGCCGGCATGGCCACGGCGAGCCCGGCGTCGACGACGAGCGCCCCACCCTCGGCGTACCGCCAGGTGTCGTCGGTGAGCAACGTGCCGTCGGCGGCCGCCTCGGTCACCGAGGTCGCCGCCACGGCGAGAAGGATGGAGATGCGACGCATGGACCTACATGAGTGGCCGCTGCGCAGGAGTTCCTTCGATGTTTCGACAGGCTTCCTTCACCCTTGTCGATCGGGCGGTTCCGGTGAAGGGTTCCACCGGCGGCGGCAACTCACCTCTGAACGTGTCTCGGACCCTGTGGACGTTGATGGTCGTGCTCGCCTCCCGCGAAGCCGCCGCGGAGTCGTGTCCGCTCGAGGTCGTGCTCGCCGGCGATCGCGCCGCGACCGCGACGATCGCCGAGCTCCTCCGCGAGCGTGGCATCGCGGTCGTCGACGCGCCGAGCCTGGCCGCGTGCCCGATCGTCCACGCGCGCATCGAGCCGCTGGGCGAGTCGTACCTGCTCGCGATCGACCAGCACGATGGGGCGCCGCTCGAGCGCCCGGCCGATGCCGCCACCGCCGCGACGCTCCTCGAATCCTACATTCGATCCGATCTCGAGGCGCCGCTGCTCGAGACGCGCGCCCTGCCGATCGATCGCACCCCCACCCGACGCATGCACGTCGAGCTCGTCGAGCGCGCGGCGCCGCCGCCCACCTCGCGTGGCATCCAGCTGTTCGGGGCCGCCGAGACGTCGTACGCGACCGACCGCACCAGCTGGGTAGGCGTCCAGGTCGGCGGCTGCGTGTCGCTCGGGCCGGTGTGCGCGGCCGCACGGCTGCGCGAGACGGTGGTGGCGAGCGCGCCGGCCTCGTGGGGCACCGTCGAGCGCCGCAACACCGAGCTGCTCCTCGGGCTCGACATCCCGCTGCGGTTTCTCGTGCTCGGCGGCGTGACGTTGACACCTGGCTTCGCCGCGGGGATCGGCTCGATGCACACGCGGATCGAGGGGGTGAGGATGGGCAGCGAGACCGGCGGGTTGCGCGCGGAGGCGCACGCGACGCTGTCGATCCCGCTCGGGAGACGGCTCGCGTTCGACGTCTCGCTCGCGGGCGATCTGACGCAGGCGACGCGGGTCGAGACGAACACCACGATGGCGCTGCCCGACGAGCCGCGCGGGCTGGTGAGGCTGGGCGTCGGCCTCCGCTACGGTGGCCTATGAGCGCCAAGCTCGTCCCCCTTCGTCGCATCACCGGCGCGACCGTCGAGCTGTCCGACGAGGCGCTGCTCGCGGCGTGCGGCACTGGTGACACCGCTGCCCTCGGCGCGCTGTTCGATCGCTTTCACCTCGTCGTGTACCGGTTCGCGTCGCGGTTGCCCCGAACCGACGAGCTCGCGCGCGACGACCTCGTCCAGTCGACGTTCCTCGAGCTCCAGCGCACGGCCCACACGTTTCGCGGCACGTCGACGGTGAAGACCTGGATCCTCGGCGTCGCCGCGAACGTCGCCCGCACGACGATGCGCGGCGAGCACCGCCGGCGCGCGCACCAGGCGCGCTTCGTCGACGACACCCGTGACGTGACGCCGACCCGCGTCGACGACCAGGTCGAGCGACGGCGCCTGATGGCGAGGATCGGCGACGCGATCGCCGAGCTCGACCACGACCATCAGCTGGCGTTCGTGCTGTGCGATCTCGAGCAGGTCCCCGGCGTCGAGGTCGCCCAGATCCTCGGCATCCCTGAGGGCACGCTGTGGCGCCGCTTGCACACCGCGCGCAAGGCCGTCCGCGCCGCCGTCGAGAAGCTCGAACGCCAGGCCGACCCGCCGGGAGGCCCGCGATGACCGCGTGCCCCGACGAGCTCACCCTCACGCGTCACCTCGGGCTCGGCGAGCGAGGCGCCCCCGATCCCGCGATCGCCGCGCACGTCGCGGCGTGCGCGGCGTGTCGCGACGAGCTCGCGCGCTTCACCCGCGCGATCGACCGCGCGCGCGAGCTGCTCGCCGACGTCCCCACGGCATCCCACCGGGAGGAGGTGCGCACCGCGATGCTGGCGCGAGCCCAGCTCGCGAAACCGCCGACGCCGACGACGCCGGCGCGACGCCGGACGTGGGTCGTGCCGGTCGTCAGCGCCGCCGCGGTGCTCGCGATCATCCTCGCGGTCAAGCCGGGCACGCCAGCCACGCCGGACCTCCACGCCCACGGGGCCATCCACGCCACCGCGGGCGCGCGCTTCACGACGTCACGGCCACCCGACGAGATCGTCCGGCTCGAGGACGGCACGATCGCCGTCGAGGTCTCGCCGCTCGGCGCGGGCGAGCGCTTCCGCGTCGTCGTCGGCGACGCCGAGGTCGAGGTCCGAGGCACCGCCTTCGAGGTGATCGCGCACGACGATCGCCTGGTGGCGGTCGCCGTCACACATGGCCGCGTCGAGGTGCGGCCCACCCACGGACCCCCGACGATCCTCGGCGCCGGCGAGTCGTGGCACATCGCGATCGAAGGCGAGGCGGACGCGACCGCACGTGGCGACGTCGCACCGCCGGTCGTGCCGCCCGCGCTGCCCCCGCCGCTCGGGCTCCCGCGCCCACGCGCGCCACGCGTCCTGCCACCCGCACCCGCGATCCGGGTCGAGCCCTCCGTGGCCCTTCCGTCACCCCCGGCACGGCCGCCGGAATCGCTGGCCTTCGACGACGGGTGGGCCGCGATGCGCGCCGCGAACTTCCCGGTGGCGGCCGCCGCGTTCGCGAGGGTCGCGGCCCTCGCGCCCGACGGCCCGCTCGCCGAGGACGCGCGCTTCTGGCATGCCGTCGCGCGCAGCCGCGCGCGCCAGACGACCACCGCGATCGCGGCGTTCCGCGAGTACCTCGAGCATCACCCGACCGCGCCGCGCGCCGACGAGGCGAGCGTCATGCTGGGCTGGCTCCTGCTCGAGGTCCGCGAGCTGGACGAGGCGACCCGACGCTTCCGCGCCGGTGCGAACGCCCGCAGCGCGGCGGTCCGGGCGAGCGCCTCGGCGGGGCTCGCGGCGATCGCTCGCTAGCCAGACGTGATACCGCATGCCCATGCGGATGCGTCTCGCGCTCATCACCTCCCTCTTCGCCGCTGGCGCCGCCGGCTGCGGTGCCAGCAAGCCCACGGTCACGGTGCCCGCACCGCCGAGCTCGATCCTGCCCGAGGTCGCGGCCATCGCGCCCACACCGACAACGACGCCGCCACCCCCGGTGACCGCGACCAAGGTGCGTACGATCGAGGGCATCACCGAGTACCGGCTCGGCAACGGCATGACCGTGCTGCTGTTCCCCGACGCGACCCAGAGCAACGTCACGGTGAACGTGACGTACATGGTCGGCTCGCGCCACGAGGGCTACGGCGAGACCGGCATGGCCCACCTGCTCGAGCACATGATGTTCAAGGGCACCAAGAAGCTGCGGGATATCTCGAAGCTGCTCGACGAGAAGGGCGCCTCGAGCAACGCGTCGACAGACTACGACCGCACGAACTACTTCGAGACCGTCCCTGCGACGCAGGACAACGTCGACTGGATGCTCGGCATGGAGGCGGATCGCATGATCAACTCCACGTTCCTCGAGGCCGACCTCGCGTCGGAGTTCTCGGTGGTGCGCAACGAGTTCGAGATGGGCGAGAACGATCCGAGCGCGGTCCTGTGGGAGCGCGTTCGCGCGACGGCGTACCTCTGGCACAACTACGGCAAGTCGGTGATCGGCTCGCGCGCGGACATCGAGAAGGTGCCGGCGAGCGCGCTCCGCGTGTTCTACGCGAAGTTCTACCAACCCGACAACGCCGTGCTCGTCGTCGCCGGCAAGTTCGACGACGCCCGGACGCTGGCGACGATCGAGGCGACGTTCGGCGCGATCCCCAGGCCCACCCGCGCGTTGCCGCCGACCTACACGGTCGAGCCCGTGCAGGACGGCGAGCGCGAGGTCACGCTGCGCCGGACCGGCGACCTCCACGTCGTCGGGATGGCGTGGCACGCCGTCGCCGGCACGTCGCCGGACTACCCGGCGGTCGAGGCCGCGATCGACATCCTGACCCGCCAGCCATCGGGGCGGCTGTACAAGAAGCTCGTCGAGACCAAGCTCGCGGCGTCGCTCAGCGGCGAGGCGAGCGCGAACCACGATCCGCAGGTCGTCGAGATCTACGCCGAGCTGCGCGACGGCAAGCAGCTCGCGAAGGTCGAGCAGATCCTCCGCGACGAGGTCGAGTCGCTCGCGAGCGGCAAGCTCGACCCCAAGGACCTCGAGCGCTGGCGCGCGGCGACCACCAAGGAGCTCGACCTCGCGATGACCGACAGCCGGCGCCTGGCGCTCGAGCTGTCCGAGCAGATCGCGCTCGGTGACTGGCGGATGCTGTTCGCGTACCGGGCCGGCGTCGAGAAGGTCACCGTCGACGACGTCCAGCGCGTCGCCCGCAAGTACTTCGTCGCGAGCAACGCCACGGTCGGGCGCTTCATCCCGCTCGCCCCGAAGACCCCCGCGGTGCGCGCCCCGCTCACCGAGGCCCCCGACGTCGCGGCGATCGTCAAGGACGTCCAGGGCCGCCCCGACGCCGAGGTCGGCGAGGCGTTCGTCGCGACGCCGGACACGCTCGAGGAGCGCACGCGGCGCAGCGAGCTCAAGAACGGGATCAAGGCCGCGTTCCTGCCGAAGAAGACCCGCGGCGGCAAGGTCGTGCTCTCGCTCAGCTTCCACTTCGGCGACGAGAAGACGCTGCAGAACACGGCGCTCGTCGCCGAGATGGTCGGCGCGATGATCGGCCGCGGCACGGCGTCGGCCGCCGGCAAGAAGTCGTTCCAGGATCTCGAGGATCTGCAGGATCAGCTCAAGGCGCGCATCGGCGTCGACGTCTCCGCCGGCGAGCTGTCGATCTCGATCGAGACCCTGCGCGACAAGCTCCCCGCGGCCCTCGACCTCGCCGCCGAGATGGTGATGTCGCCGAGCTTTCCCGGCAAGGAGCTCGAGCTCGTGCGCCAGCAGCAGCTCGCCGCGCTCGAGACCCAGCTCAACGATCCGGCCGCCATCGCGGCGCAGGTCGCCGCGCAGCTCGCCAACCCGTGGCCGAAGTCGGATCCGCGCGCCACGTGGAGCACCGCCGATCAGATCGCCGGCATCAAGAAGATCGCGATCGGCGAGCTGGTGGCGTTCCACAAGAACTTCATCGGGGGTGGGCACGGCGAGCTCGCGGTCGTCGGCGACTTCGATCCCGCGGCGATCGGCGCGCAGGTCGACCGGCTGTTCGGCGCGTGGGCGTCGAAGAAGCCGTACGCCCGCCTCGCCGAGAAGGCGTTCGGCACCGCCGGGCAAGCGAAGTCGATCGACACCAAGGACAAGGAGAACGCGCAGCTCTCGATCGGCCACGACGTCGCGATCCAGGACAGCGACCCGGACTACCCCGCGTGGCTCGTGCTCGGGCAGGTGTTCGGCGGCGACTCCGGGTCGCGCATCTGGCAGCGCGTCCGCGAGAAGGGCGGCCTGTCGTACGGCGCGTGGGGCTACACGAACGCGAGCGCGTTCGATCCAGCCGGCGAGATCGGCGCCGGCGCGATCGTCGCGCCCGCGAACCTCGCGAAGGTGCGGACGATGATCCTCGACGAGTACGCCAGGCTCGTCACCGGCGGGTTCACGGCCGAGGAGGTCGCGTACGCCAAGGGCGCGATCCTCAAGACCCAGGAGACCAGCTGGTCGAGTGATCGCACGATCGTCGCTTCGCTCGCCGGTGGCCTCGAGCGCGGCCGCACGTTCGCGTACCTCAAGGACCTGCGCGCGCGGATCGCGGCAGTGACGCCAGCGGACGTCGAGCGCGCCGCGAAGCGCTTCGTGAAGCCCGACCGCCTGCTGGTCATCGACGCCGGCGATCAGGCCAAGGCCAAAGCCGCTCCCTGACGAACGGCAGGTGCTAGCGTAGCTTCGTGCCGAGTCACCTGGACGACGTCGTCGAGACCGACCTCACGGGCCTCGATCTCCTGGCCCGCGCGAACCTCAACAAGGGGACCGCGTTCACCGAGGCGGAGCGCGACCGCTTCCGGCTCCACGGCCTGTTGCCACCGCACGTCGGCACGCTCGACGAGCAGGTCATGCGGCGGCTCAAGGCGCTGCGCGCCTGCGACAGCGATCTCGATCGCTACGCGTTCATGCGCGACCTGCAGGACGTCAACGAGACCCTGTACTACGCGCTGCTCGTCGCGAACGCCGAGGAGCTGATGCCGATCGTCTACACGCCGACGGTCGGCGTCGGCTGCCAGCGGTTCAGCGAGGTGTGGCGGCGCCCGCGCGGCCTCTTCCTCAGCTATCCGAACCGGCATCGCATCGCCGAGATCCTCGCCGGTGATCGCACCAGGCCCGCTGGCGCTGGCCATGACCGGCTCGATCCGGTGCGCGTGATCGTCGTGTCGGACGGCGAGCGCATCCTCGGGCTCGGCGATCAGGGCGCGGGCGGCATGGGCATCCCGATCGGCAAGCTGTCGCTCTACACCGCGTGCGCCGGCATCCACCCGGATCGCACGCTGCCGATCTTCCTCGATCTCGGCACCGACAACCCGGAGCGGCTCGCCGACCCGCTGTACATCGGCTACCGCTCGCCGCGCGTCCGCGGCGCGGACTACGACGCGTTCGTCGACGAGTTCGTCACCGCGGTGAAGCAGCGCTGGCCCGACGTCCTGCTCCAGTGGGAGGACTTCGCGGGGCACAACGCGGGCGCGCTGCTCGCGCGCTATCGCGACGTGCTGTGCACGTTCAACGACGACATCCAGGGCACCGCTGCGGTCGCCGTCGGCGCGCTGCTGTCCGCGATCAACGTGACGAACGTGCCCCTCGTCGAGCAGCGCATCTGCCTGTTCGGCTTCGGCGCCGCCGGCTGCGGGATCGCCGAGCTGATGGTGGGCGCGATGGTCGCCGACGGGCTGCCCGAGGCCGAGGCCCGCCGGCGGTTCTCCGCGATCGATCGCGACGGCCTGCTCGTCGAGGGGATGGCCGTGCATCCCTCGCAGAGCGCCTTCGTGCAGCCGCGCGCGGCCGTCGCCGGGTGGACCGCCGCGGTGCCCGGCAAGCTCGGGCTCCTCGACGTCGTGATGAACGCCGCCCCGACGGTGCTGATCGGCGTGTCGGGCGCGACCGGCGCGTTCTCCGAGCCGATCGTGCGCGCCCTCGCCGCCCGCGTCGCCCGCCCGGTGATCTTTCCGCTGTCGAACCCGACGTCGCGCGCGGAGGCGGCGCCGGCGGACCTCGTGGCGTGGAGCGACGGGCGCGCGCTGATCGGCACCGGCAGCCCGTTCCCGGCGGTGATCCACGACGGCCGCGCGGTCGAGATCGCGCAGACCAACAACTCGTACATCTTCCCGGGCGTCGGGCTCGGGGTGCTCGCCGCCTCCGCGCGCCGGGTGACCGAGGGCATGTTCATGGCATCGGCGCGCGCGCTCGCGACCCTGTCGCCCGCGTCGCGCGAGCCCACCGCGCCCCTGCTCCCACCCGTCGGCGAGCTGCGCACCGTGGCGATCGTGATCGCGCGGGCCGTCGCGAAGCAGGCGATGCGGGAGGGCGTCGCCGAGCCGATCGACGACGCGACGCTCGAGGCGCACATCGCGACGCAGATCTGGCAGCCCGTCTATCGCGAGTACCGGCTGCGGCGATGACGCGGCTCCCCGGACCTCGCTGGGTGCTGGCCCTCGCGGTGGGCGCGACGCTGGTCACCGCGCTCGCGATCGGGTTCGTCGATCGCCCGCTCGCGCGATGGACCGCCCAGTACCAGCCGCTGGCGATCTGGGATCGCGGCATCGAGGGCCTCGAGTGGACGGTCGGCCTGCCGGTGTGGCGGTTCCTGTCGACGGCGGTCGTCGTGATCGCGATGCTGGCGACGATGATCGTCCCCCGCTGGCGCCGCCACGCGGCGGGCGCGATCCTGTTCGCCGGCACCCACGTCATCGGCAAGTACGCGACCAACGAGCTCAAGGATGTCACCGGACGCCTGCGCCCCTCGGAGTGGCTCGCCTACGAGAAGCACTACCCGGACATGCGGACGTTCTTCATCCCCGAGGGCATCTCGTTTCCGTCCGGCCACGTCGCGATCTTCGCGACCCTGCTCGTCCCGCTGGCGATCGTCGTCCCCCGCGCGCGCCCGCTCGCCGCGATCGTGATCGCGTTCGTGATGGCCGCGCGCCTGGCGGTCAACGCGCACTTCCTGTCGGACGTGACGGGTGGGGTCGCGCTCACCGCGCTGCTGGCGTACGTGATCAGGATCGCGACGACGACGACGACGACGCCGCCAGCACCGTCCCGAGGATGATCGCGCCGGCGCCGACGAGCGTCGCGATCGCGGGGACCTCACCGAACACGACGACCTGCCAGCCCATCGCGAAGCAGACCTGCAGGTAGTTCACCGAGGTCGCGCTCGCGACGCGCTCGGCCGCGAGCCCCAGGGTCAGGAACACCTGGCCGATCTGCGTGGACACGCCGATCGCGAGCAGCAGCAGCACGTCGCTTGGAGCGGGCACGACGAAGTCCATCGCCGCCCACGGGATCGCCAGCGGGGTGGCGACGAGCGGGAACACGAGAACGATCACGAGCGGATGCTCGGTGCGCGCGAGCTTGCGGACCGTCACGTAGGCGAGCGCCGAGCACGCGGCGCCGACGAGCGCCGCGGCGACGCCGACCGGATCGTGCGCGAGCCCGTCACCCGACGGGCGCACGACCAGGAGGACGCCGAGCGTGCCGAACACCAGCGCGATCGCGACCGGCCAGCCGACCTTCTCGCCGAGCATCCACCACGCGAGCCCGGCCGTGAGCAGCGGCACCGTGTTCTGCAGCGTCGTCGCGTCCGCGATCGGCAGGTGCGCGAGCGCGAGGTAGTAGCCCGCCAGGCCGCCGAACCCGAGCACGCCGCGGAGCGCCAGCCGCCCGAGCGCGCCCGGCGTGCCGCTGCCCAGCGGCGCGAGGCCCGCGCGCCGGACGAGCGCGTACGAGATCACGAGCGTGATCAGCGCGCGCACGAACACGATCTCGCCCGTCGGGATCCGCGGCGACGCGAGCTTGACGAGCACGCTCATCACGCTGAAGCCGAGCGCGCTCGCGATCATGTAGGCGATGCCGCGCGACGGCCGCCGCATCACGGCTTGATCTCGACGCCGCTCGGTCGCTGGAGCGACTGCCCCGCGAGATCGTCGTCGACGCGCGGCGCCGCGGGGTCGACGACGACGCCGCGCTCGTGGCGCAGCCCGCGCGCCTCGAACGCGGTCGCCGCGAACGCGATGCCCATCGCGCAGATGTCGCACGCGCGCACGAGGTCGTTCTCCCCACGCGGCAGCCGATCCCAGCGCCCAGGGCAAGCGCCGCGCGGGCACTGCTCGATCGGCGGCGCCGTCACCAGCGCGCGCCACGACCGCGGGATCCCCCGCGCGATCACGGCCACGCGCTCGCGCGCGCTGCCATCGACGACGCCTCGCAGGTAGGCCGCGCGATCGTCCTGCCCGATGCCCTCGAGCCAGTCCGCGTAGACGAGGCGATCCTCGTCGGCGTCGGGGCGCGAGACGACCTCGTGGAATCGCGCCTCGATCGCGCCCTGCGGGCTTGCACGGAACTCGGCGAACGGCCCGAGCTCGACCTCGAACGATCCGATCTGGATGCGATCGCCTTGGGCCAACACGCGCGAGGCGGTGAGGCGCTCGCCGTTGAGCAGCGTGCCGGCGGTGCTGCGGAGATCGATCAGCACGTAGCTCGCGTCCTTGACGATGATGCGCGCGTGCCGCATGGCGACCCCGCTGGCCAGCAGCACGAGATCGTTGCCCTGCACGCGCCCGATCGCGAGATCGGTCGTGTCGAACGCCATCGCTCGATCGGGCTTGCCGTGCGCGCGGACGACCAGGTTGATCACGCCAGGGTCCTGCGCACGGGTCGCCCACTCTACCCTATGCGATAGCGGCGACGAGGTGTGGCAGGAGCACCGCGTGGAGCGCGATCTCGGGACGGTAGCGCGCGAGCAGCCCGGCGACGGTGGCCAGCACGCGACCGAGGAGCACGAACGACCGCGGGATCGCGAGGCCGCCGAGCTGCTTGGCCTGGGCGAGCTGCTCGGCGAACGCCGCGCTCCAGTCGATGTCGCTGGCCTTGGTGTCCGGCCGCATCGCGGCGATGAGCCCGGCGGTGAGCGCCACGAGCTGCGCCGGATCGTCGGCCAGAAACCCGAGCGCCGCGAGCTCGCTCGCCGCCTCGACGTGTCGGTTCGACGCGATCGCCATCACCAGCCGCGCGTACGCGGCGCGCTCGGCGCGCGACAGCTCCAGCGTGCAGCCGAAGTCGAGGAGCGCGAGCTGGCCCGTCGGCGTCACCAGGAAGTTGCCGGGGTGCGGATCGGCGTGGACGCGACCACGCGCGAGGATCTGCGCCGCGACCTCGCCGATCAGCGTCCCGATCAGCCGGTCGCGCTCGCCGAGCTCGGCCGCGGTGGTCAGCGCGTCGAGCCGCGCGGTGAGCCGGTCGCCCTCGATCAGCGTCATCGTGATCACGCGCGCGGTCGAGGCGTGCGCCACCAGCGTGGGCACGAGGCAGGTGGAGGTGCGGAGGTCCGCCCCGAACGCCGTCATCGCGGCGGCCTCGGCGGCGTAGTCGAGCTCGCCGAGCAGCGCGCGCGCCAGCTCGTCGACGAGCATCGGCAGGTCGACGCCGGGCAGCGGGCCGAGCGTCGCGCTGATCGTGCGGAGCGCGGCGATGTCGGCCGCGATGATCGCCTCGACGCCCGGGACCTGGACCTTGACGGCGACGCGCGTCCCGTCGAGGAGCGTCGCCGCGTGGACCTGCGCGAGCGACGCCGCGGCGAGCGGCACGTCGTCGAACGTCGCGTAGACCTCGGCGAGCGGTCGGCCCAGCTCGGCCTCGAGCCGGGCGCGGATCGCCGCGACGTCGACGGGTGGCACGTCGTCCTGCAGCTTCGCGAGCTCGCGCGCCCAGATCGGGCCGACGAGATCCGGCCGGCACGACGCGAGCTGGCCGAGCTTCGCGATGCCGCCCCGGAGCTCCCCGGCGTAGGTCGCGGCCTTCGCCGCGAGCTGGCGCTGATCGTCGTCGGTCAAGGTCGCGTGCCCGCGCGCGACGGCCGCGAACCGCAGCAGGCGATGGCGGGCGAGCAGCGCGGCGCCGACCTGCGCGAGCCGCGCCGCGCGGGGCGTGGCGCGATAGACCATCGACGCGGTGTCGCTGGTCATCGCCGCGAACGCCTGCGCGTCGCGCGTGACCGCGCCGAGATCGCGCGCGAGATCGAGCGAGAACGCGTCGAGCCGCGCGCCGAGGTGGCGCACGAACCGGGCGGTCTCGACGGCGGTGTCCTTGAACGGGGTGAACAGATCGGCGAGCGCGCTCATGACCGGACCTCCTCGAGACAGCCGACGCAGACGATGACCTTGCAGCCGCCGTGCTCCGCGATGCCGAGCGCCGCGTCGCGCCCCTTGGGCAGGATCTCGTTACAGCGCGCGCACACCGCGTTCTTGCCGAGCACGATCGGCTGCCAGCCGAGCACGTCGTCGACGGTGGGCGGCGTGGTCGTGGGCACCACGCGCTCGCGATCGCCGCGCGCGGCCCGCGCGATCGCGTGCGCGTCGGCCGCGACGTCACCGACGAGCCCGAACGCGTGGCCGAGCACGTTGCGCACGAGGTTGGACACCGAGATGCCGAGCCCCTCGGCCCGCTCGCGCAGCTCGGTCTCGAGCCGCTCGGGGACGCGCGTGTGGATCACGCGCTCCTTCCGGTCACGGTCGTCGTCGTCTTTGCGTGTCACCATGTGATACACCATGTATCACATAGTGACACACGTCAAGTTCGATGCACCCACGCCGCGAGATCGTCGGTGGCGGACCGGGTGAACGCCGCCGCGAGCTCGGCCATCGAGGCGAACCGATCGGAGGGCGCCCGTGCCAGCGCTCGGCGCGCGAGCGAGACGAGCCCGTCGGGCAGGCCGTCGAGGTCGGGCGCGCGCGTGGCGATCGCGTCGACCAGCGCCCAGGGCGTGTCGCCGGGAAACGGGCGATGCCCGGCGACCAGCTCGACGAGCATGACCGCGAGCGCGAACTGATCGCCGGCCTGCCCGACCGGCTCGCCCGCCAGCAGCTCGGGCGCCATGTACGCGTAGCGCCCCTTGCGGGTGCCCGCCGCGGTGAGCTCGACCAGCGCGGTCGCCTTGGCCACGCCGAAGTCGCCGAGCTTGACGTCCCCCGTCGTCGACACGAGGACGTTGGCCGGGCTGACGTCGCGGTGCACGAGGCCGAGCGGCAGCCCGCGTGCGTCCGTCGCCGCGTGCAGGTGCGCGAGCCCGCGGGCGACCTCGCCGACGACGTGGAGCGCGAGCGGGGGCGGCAGCGTGCGATCGCGCAGCTGGGACGCGAGATCGCCACCGTCGACGTACTCCATGACGACGTAGTACGCGCCGTCCGCGGTGCCGAGCCCGAGAACCGCGACGAGGTTCCGGTGGGCCAGCGCTCCCCCGATCGTCGCCTCGCGGATCAACGCGCGCTCGAGCGCGGGCTCGGCGCGCTCGGGGAGCAACACCTTGATCGCGACGCGATGCTCGAAGCCCGAGGCGCCGTGGGAGATCGCCAGGAACACCTCCGCCATCCCGCCATGGCCGAGCCGGCGGACGAGCTGGTAGGGGCCGATCGATGCTCGTATCATGCGAAGACGTGGGGCGTGCAGCGACAGTCTACAGCGACATCCTCGATGGTGGATCGGGACGGCTGCGCTGTCAGCTCGTCGTCATCGACGGGCCGGATCGCGGGCGCGCGTGTCGGCTCGGCGAGGCCGACGTCATCGTCGGGTCGGAGCCCGGCCTCGCGCTCGTGGTGTCCGACGAGCGGGTGTCGGGCCGCCACGTCGCCGTTCGCGCGAGCGACCGCCGCTTCGTCGTGCGCGACCTCGGCTCGACGAACGGCACCTGGTACGAGGGCTCGCGAATCGTGGAGGACGCCGAGCTGCAGGTCCCCGCCGGCTCGACGATCATCATCGGGCGCACCGCCCTGCGGATCGAGCCCGAGGCGCAGCCGCTCGACCTGCCGCCCAGCCAGGCCCGCCGGTTCGGCGAGCTCGTCGGCGAGAGCCTGGCGATGCGCGAGGTGTTCGCGGTGCTCGAGCGCGTCGCCAGCTCCGACGCGACCGTGCTCGTCGAGGGCGAGACCGGCACCGGCAAGGAGCTCGTCGCGCGCGCGCTGCACGAGGCCTCCGATCGGCGCCGCGGCCCGTTCGTCGCCGTCGATTGCGGCGCGCTGCCCGAGAACCTCCTCGAGAGCGAGCTGTTCGGCCACGTCCGCGGGGCGTTCACCGGCGCGGCCAACGCGCGGGCCGGCATGCTCGTCCGCGCCGATGGTGGCACCCTGTTCCTCGACGAGCTCGGCCGGATCTCGCCGAGCGTCCAGGCCCGCATGCTGCGCGTCCTCGAGGAGCGACGCGTCAAGCCGCTCGGCGGCGACGCGGAGCGCGCGGTCGATGTGCGGGTGATCGCCGCCTCGCGCGACGATCTCGATGCCGAGGTCGCGGCCGGCCGGTTTCGCGCGGATCTCCTCTACCGGCTCGCGGTCGTGCGCGTGACGCTCCCGCCGCTGCGCACCCGCCGGGAGGACATCACGCCGATCGCCCGCGACCTGCTGCGGCGGCGCGGCTTCGCCGACGAGATGCCCGCCGGCGAGAACCTCGATCGCCTGTTCGCGCACGCGTGGCCGGGCAACGTGCGCGAGCTGCGCAACGTCCTCGATCGCGCGATCGCGCTCGCTCCTGGCGCCCTGCGCTTCGCCGAGCTTGTTGTGCGCACCCCGGCGAGTGCGTCGCCGGCCGACGGCGATGCGCTCGCGGTGCGCGCCGACCTGCCCTACACGGAAGCCAAGCAGGCCGTGCTCCACGCGTTCGAGCGCCGCTACGTCGCCGATCTCCTCGCGCGAACCGGCGGCAACCTGTCGGCCGCGTCGCGCGCCTCGGGCGTCGATCGCAAGCACCTCCGGGCGCTCGCCGTGAAGCATGGCCTGCGGGCCGAACCCGACGACGACTAGCAGATCCGCACGACGATCGCGGAGATGTTGTCGCGGCTGCCCGCCGCGTACGCCGCGTCGACGAGGCTCGTGCACGCGACCTCGACCGGGGCGGCGAGCAGCGCCGCGACGGTGGCCGTCGGCAGCACCTCCGAGAGGCCGTCGCTGCACAGCAGGAAGACGTCGCCGCGCTGCGCGCGATCGATCTGCACCTCGGGCTCGCCGGTCGGGGTGCCGAGCGCGCGCGTGATCACGTGCCGCCACGGATGATGCTCGGCCTCACGTTCGGTCATCCCGTTCGCGACGAGCTGCGCGACGAGCGAATGGTCGGTCGTGAGCTGCGCGAGCGCGCCGTCGCGGAGCCGGTAGACGCGGCTATCTCCGACGTGCCCGACGACCGCCCGATCGCCCTCGAGCCGCAACACGACCACGGTCGAGCCCATCTGCTCGAGCGGGCCGACGCGACGGGCCGCGATCCGCTCGTTCGCCAGGCGCGTCGCGATCATCACCTCGTTCTCCCCGATGGAGCGCGACGGATCGATCCGGTAGGGCCACGTGACGTCGGCCTCCCCCGCGGTGCGCCGGACGAGCCCCTCGATCGCGTCGATCGCGAGCGCGCTCGCGACCTCGCCACCCTCGTATCCTCCCATCCCGTCCGCGACCACGAACAGTCCGAGATCCGGACGGATACAGATCGCGTCCTCGTTGTTGGACCGACGACCGGGGACGCTGAGCGCGAAGGCCTGGAGCTGCATGGCCCCGGTAAGAGCGCGCGGCGTGCCACCCGGAAGTCCGCGGCGCCAGGACATCTGGTGGGGCGGCGCCACCCCGATCACGTCGACTCGCCGGGGTGTACCTTGTATCCTCGCATGCCATGGATCTCGTCCAAGCGATCGGCAACACCCCGCTGATCCAGCTCAAGCGTGTCGCCGCCGGCCTCCCCTGCAAGGTGTTCGTCAAGTGCGAGCACATGAACCCCGGCGGGAGCGTCAAGGATCGAACGGCACGCGCGATCGTGCTCGACGCCGAAGCACGCGGCGTGATCAAGCCACACCAGCCGACGCCGCACGTGCTGATCGAGGGCACCGCCGGGAACACCGGGGTCGGGCTCGCGCTGCTCGCGTCATCGCGCGGCTACCGCCTGATCTGCGTGCTCCCCGAGAAGATGGCGGTCGACAAGCGCATCGCGCTGCGCCAGCTCGGCAGCGAGGTCATCATCACGCGCAACGGCCCGCTGTCGAACCCGGTGAACTTCCGCAACGTCGCGGCGCGGATGGCCGGGGAGCACGGCTACTTCCTCACCAACCAGTTCCACAACCCGGCCAACCTGCACGCGCACTACGGCAACGCCGACTTCCCGGGCACCGGCCAGGAGATCCTGGCGCAGATGGATCGCCTCGGCGAGGCGATCGGCGCGTTCGTGACCTCGTCGGGCACCGGCGGCACGATCACGGGCGTCGGCAAGCGCATGAAGGAGCGAGACCCGGCGATCCGGGTCGTGCTCGCCGACCCGGTCGGCAGCTCGCTCGCCGACTGGGTCAACACCGGGACGCTCGGCCCCGACGGGCCGTTCGCGATCGAGGGCATCGGCTCGGGCTCGGTGCCGTCGAACCTGCACCGTGACGTGCTCGACTCCGCCGAGAAGGTCACGGACGCCGAGGCGTTCGCGATGGTGGAGCGGCTCGCCAAGGAGGAGGGGATCACCACGGGTGGGTCGACCGGCGTCAACGTGGTCGCCGCCCTGCGGATCGCGGCGAGCGGCATCACGCGTGGGGCCGCGGTCGTGACCATCGTGTGCGACCAGTGGGATCGCTACAAGTCGACCCCCTGGATGAAGGCCTGGATGGAGCGAGAGGCCGCCTCGATCACGCTGCCGCCGCCGCTGCCGCCCACGCCGTGATCTCGCCATCGATGACCGGCTCGGCGCTTGACACCAGAGCGGCGAGGCGATACCAACAGCCCGTCCAGCGCGGATGGCGGAATTGGTAGACGCGCTAGCTTGAGGTGCTAGTACTTAACCGTGTGGGGGTTCGAGTCCCCCTTCGCGCACGACGATTAACCGGCAGCAATGCCGGTTAATTTCTTTTCGGGCTCTACGATCGAACGCCTGATCTTCAACCTCCATCACCCGCGCGATCTGCCACGCAGATCGCGCGCGTGGGACCTCGGGAGAGTAGCGACATCGATGTCGCGATACGAGGAGATCGAGGCGAGACGAGCTCGCTAACCTCGCGAGATCGGGAGCGTCACGTGGGCACTCGGCTTGCGCTTGGATCCCGCATGCGCAGGCGTACGAAGTTCGCAGCGGCGGTGGTCGTCACGATGGCCAGTGCGGGGTGTCCGCTCGAGTTCACCATCTCGAATCCACCACCGCCCGACACGGGCTGGCCGATCTCCGAGAACCCACCACCGCCGGCGGCGCGGGTCGCGTCGTACGACGTCGTCGTCGGCTCGCAGACGGTCCGCATGATCCCGCGCTACACGGCGGAGCTGACGTTCTGCGTTCCGACCGGCGTCGAGGTGTTCCCGGCGATCGGGGAATGCACCGACCAGGCCGATGCGATCAGCCTGCCGTGCGGCGTCACGTCGGAGATCACGCAGGCCTCGATCGACGGCGTCGCCGCCACACCCGATGCGCAGACGG
>JAPLLF010001213.1 GCA_026387715.1 Pseudomonadota bacterium | reverse complement strand
ATCGAATCACGCCTTGCCTACGCTGCGGCTCGGCGACTCGAGGCTTACGGTTCTCGTCAGTCATCTCGACGAGAACAAGACCAGCTGCTCAGACTATTTCCGGAACTCGCTTCATTTCCCATTAATCGACACGTCTTCAGTACTCTTCCTCGTCGAGGATCTTGGGCAGCTCGTCCGGCTTGATCGCGCGCGAGAACATCGTGATCGCGTTCGCCTGGATCTTCTTGTCACCCATCAACACGCCACCCTTGGCCTGCGCGCCCGCCGAGAAGCTCATCGTCTTGAGATCGGCCGCCGAGATCTTCTCACGACGCCGCTCGCCGTTGACGATCCACGCCTCGACGACCTTGGTGCTGTCGACGCCCTTGCTGCCGAGGAAGTCGTAGTAGCTCCAGTGCAGATCACCGTCGGCGCTCGTCGTCGCCTTCTTCGCGTCGAGCTCCTGACGCTTGATGATCGTCGCGAGCTTGTCGTCCATGTAGATCCGGACGCCGCCGCGGATCGGCTCGCCGTAGTACGGCACGCCGAGCTGCTCCTTGCCGTCGAGCATGAACACGCCGGCCTCGACGTCGAGCTTCGGCGGCGCCTTCTTCACGTAGATCATCACCGAGTTGATCTTGTCCGGAGTCTTGCCGTTCCCGAAGTTGAAGGGCAGGTGAGGGAGCGCCTTGCCGGCGACGTTCACGCCGAACCGGAACATGAAGTCCTTGGCCGCCGGTGACTGGAGATCCTTGCCGGTCACGATCACGGTCTGCGTGAACTTCGGGCCGTAGACGTGCATCTCCTTGATCGACTTCGGGTCGATCCCCACGACCTTGAGGTAGTCGATGAACTTGTAGTAGCGCTGGTGCGCCCACTTCCACCCGGGGTCGTTCGAGTGGGGGCGCTTGTCCGCCGAGATCTTGTCGTTGATCCAGGTCGGCTGCAGCGCGATCGGCAGCTCGCCGAACGTGAGGAAGCCGATCGGCTGACCGTCGACGTAGACGCCGGTGTCCTTCCATCGCTGCGCGCCGGCCTTGAACTCGGCGGGCACGTAGCCGGGCGTCTCGCTCTTGATCGCGTCTTCCTTGTCCTTCTTGACGTCCGCCTCGGTGTCGCGCCGGATCGCCATGCCGACCGCGGCCGACCCCGATCCGGATCCCGCCACCGACGACGATCCAGCCTTGGACGGCGCGTCGTGATCCTTCGCGCTGCACGCGACGACGCCGAGCGTGCCGACGATCATGGCGATCGCCGCCCGCGAAACCTTGCTCGTGATCAGGATCATGGCGTTGTTACCTCGTTTGTTCCGTCGAGCATTCCACCGGCTCGTGACGATCGTACCTGGGAGTGAACCCATCGATCGGGTACTGGACCCCATGGTCGGGCGATGAGCACGCGTGAGTTTACACGGGGTTCGCGCTGGCATCCGAGTTGCCTTATCATTGGTGCATGCTGAAAGCCGGCGCGCTCGCGTCTCTCCTGACCTTGGTGGCCTGTGGCGTCGGTGACGACGGCACGACGCCCGATCCGACGGGTCGTCAATGTTCGACCTACTTCAAGACCACGGGTAGCGTGACGGGGCAGACGGCGATCCCTGACAACGATGGCGATGGCCAGCCCGACATCTCGGGCTGCTGGCCGCAGGGCAAGTGGACGTTCACCACCGCGATCGACACCGCGAATGCCAGCACCTGCTCGCCGTCTCCGACGCCGCTGCCGAGCTACGAGGTGCAGATCGACTACGGCTGCTATCCCGTCGGCAAGAGCTGCGATCCGGGCGCGCCCCCGGAGACCGCCGGCAACTACGGCTTCGAGACCAAGCTCGTCACCGCCACCGACATGCGCAACAAGGTGAAGTACAGCAGCGGCGGCGGCGGGCTGTGCGAGGGCCTGTTCGAGCTGTTCAGCGCCGACGGCAAGGAGGTCTGGAACTTCCACCCGACGCTCAACGCCGATCTGTCGATCAAGGGGAGCGGCGAGTTCTCGCGCTACTCGACCGATCAGTGGACGGACTGACCCCATGGTGAAGGTGCTCGCAGCGGGTGGCGTGGTCCTCGTCGGGTTCCTGGTGTTCCTGATGTGGCAGCTCGACCGGAGCGAGGCCTCGCCCGCCGTCGAGTCCACCGCCAGGACCGCCAGGGCCACCGCGGCGTTGCCCGGCGGGGCGGTGCTCCCCACGCCCGCGGCCGCGGCCGCTGCGCCGGCGCCCGTCGACGACGGCAAGCCGCGAAAGCTCGACCCACAGAGCGACGCGTTCTTCCTGCAGTTCGACGAGATGGTCCCCAAGCAACTCACGATGGCGGCGGCCGAGTGCTACGAGGGCGCGGGCCTCAATCGCAAGACCCGCAACCAGCACCTCAAGGTGTCGTTCGACAACGTCATCAAGGATGGCGTGGTCTCCGTCGCGAACATGAAGATGCTCGACGGGACCAACCTCAACGACTCCACGATGGAGCAGTGCATGATGAAGAAGATGGCGGGCGTCGTGTGGAAGAACGACGCGCTGCCCGACGGCGTGTGGCCGGATCAGCTGAAGATCACGCCCGAGCGCGGCATGAAGAAGTACATGAAGGACAACATGGCGTACCAGGGCGACGGGCCCATCGGGAAGGCCGTGATGACCTCGCCGAACCAGCCCGGGTTGAAGAGCGACTCGGCGACCCGCGACGACCACGAGCGCGCCGAGCAGGAGCGCGTCGAGGCCGGTGGGTTGCCCGAGGGCATGAAGTAGTCTTCGTCGCTGCCGCTACGCGAGCAGGGCGCGATACAGCTCGACCGCCCACGCGAGATCGTCGAGCGCGACCCACTCGTCGGCGGCGTGCGCCTGCGCGATGTCGCCCGGTCCGACGACGATCGCGTCGATGCCGGCGGCCTCGTAGAGCGCGGCCTCGGTCCAGTAGTCGAGCGTGCCGATCTCGCGCACGAACGGCCGCACGACGTCGGCGAGCGCGGCGCAGCCGAACGGCGGCAGATCGGTCATCGTCGCGATCACGATCGCGGGATCGACCTCGCGCGCGAGCGCGGCGATCTCGCGCTCCCAGTCGTCGCGATCGAAGCCGGGGTAGGGGCGGAGCGACCACTCGAGCTGCGCGTGGGCGGCGATCACGTTGTACGCGATGCCGCCGCGCAGGGCAGAGAGGTTCATGCACGTGCCGGTCATCCCGGTGGGGCCCTGGCCGACGCGGCGGATCGCCAGATCGTCGAGGCGCGTGGCCAGGCGCGCTAGCCGCGCGATCGGCTTGGGCAGGTGATCGGCCTTCGACGAGTGCCCACCAGGACCGTCGAGCGTCGCGGTCTGGCCGAGCACGCCACGGTGCGCGACGCCCGCGCGGCGCGACGACGGCTCGCAGACGATCATCTCGCGGATGCCGGCGCGGTGCGGCGACGCGAGGAACGCCCGGCACACGTGCGAGCCCGCCTCCTCGTCGCCGGAGAACAGCACGCCGCGATCGCGCGGGGCGTGGCCGAGCGACTCCAGCGCGACGAGCGTCGCGGCGATCGCGCCCTTGGTGTCGGCGCTGCCGAGGCCGTAGAGGCGCCCGTCGGCGATCCGCGGCGTCCACGGCGGGGTGGTCCACCCGGCGTTCGCGGGGACGGTGTCGACGTGCGCGTTGATCACGCGCGTCGGCGTGCCCCAGCGCGCGAACACGTAGGCCCCGGGCGAGCCGTCGCTGCGGGCGGCGCGCTCGACGACGATCTCGTCGGGGTGGAGCGGCGCGAGCAGGGTCGCGAGGTGGGTACACATCGCGTGCTCGTCGGCACCGGTGCCCTGCTGCGTGGGCATCGCGACGAGGTCGGAGAGGAGCCGTTCGACGGAAGTGGAGGTGGAGGAGGTGGAGGAGGAGGTCACAGGCGCGGGATGGTAACCCGCGCGTCGAACATCGGATCGTGGCGGGCCACCTCGGGTGCGAGCAGCTGCTGCCACGCGTCGTGCTGGGCGATGGTCGCGAGCGCACGGATCACGAGCGTCTTGCCGGGCTCCATACGGTGCCAGGTCGACGCGCCCGACGGGTGCGGCAGCGGGATGACGTCGACCTCGACGCCGCCGAGCGTGGCCCGATGCTGGGTGCCGACCACCTCGACGAGCTTGTCGGTGTCGGGCAGGAGCTGCTCGATGGCCAGCTTGCCGACCGGGATCACCAGGCGAGGGCGGAGGATGCGCGCCTCGGTCGCCAGGTGCCGGCTGCAGCGCTCGACCTCGTCGTCGTCGGGCACGCGATCGCCGCCGCCCTTGGGGGCCTTGCCCGGAAAGCACCGGCACACCGCGGCCATGTAGACGCGCTCGCGGAACCGCTCCTCGGTGAGCCCGATCTGCTCATCGAGATCGAAGCAACCGCCGTTCTGCCCTGATCCGAGCGAGGCACGCTCAGGGCCGTGCGCGTACCGAGCACCGTCGCGACCCGCGAGAC
>JAPLLF010001090.1 GCA_026387715.1 Pseudomonadota bacterium | reverse complement strand
TCGTTCGTACTCCGCAGGGCTGACGTAGTCCAGCGTCGAGTGCAACCGGCGCTGGTTGTAAAAGGCCTCGATGTAGTCGAACAGTTCGATCTCGGCGCGAGCGCGGCTGACGAAGTGCTCACCCAGTTCGGACTTCAGCGTAGCGAACCAGCTCTCCATCGCGGCGTTGTCGTAGCAGTTGCCGGTGCCGCTCATGCTGCACGCGATGTCGTTGGCGGCGAGCATGCCGCGGTAGCAGCCACTGGTGTAGGTGCTGCCGCGATCGGAGTGATGCACGAGGCCCGGGCCCGGCTGGTCCGCTACCTGTCCGAGCCCAACGCCGCCGGCCAGAGGCTGCGCGGCGTGTTCTACCTGACCCACCAGCCGGCGATGCCGGGCAACTGGACCACGCCGGCCACCGACTTCTGGGCCGCGCTCGACGAGACCTCGGTCGCGGTCGTGGCCGAGCACTATCACGGCCAGAGCTGGGTCTGCGACACCTCCGACGCCGCGATCGCGGACCACCTGTTCGCGATGCGGCGCTGGCTCGCGGTCAGCGGCGACGCCCACAAGGTCTCGATCGCTATGCGCCCAGCGATCTCGTGAGCGCCGCTGCGCGCGATGGATGACGCGCGCCGGGAGCCCCCAGGCGATCGGCCTCGAGGTCGGCGACGGATCGGGGCTGCAGCGGACCGCGGCGTCGGCCTTCAGGCCGGCCGGTGCGACCCGGCGCGCTAATGGCGCGCTAATGGCGCGGCGCGCCAGGACAGCGGTCGTCCGTCCAGGCGACACTCGGGGCATGGTGAAATCGCCTCGTGCTGGAGTCCTGGGTTTGTCCATCATCATCGCCGTGCTGGTCGCGGTCTCGGCGCTGGGTGCGCGCGTCGCGGACGCGGCGCCGCTGGGCCCGCCGCCCGACGGCAACCTCAGCGGCCAGGGCAAGGCGGTGCGCCGCTTCCTGTTGCTCTATGCCAACTACGCGCAGGACCCCAACTTCTGCGTCATCAGCCAGCGCAGCGCCAAGGGCTCCTTCGAGCGCAACGCCGAGATCATCACGCAGCTGCCGCCGGAGGATGCCGCGCTCCTCGGGCCGTACTTCCGCGATCAGTTCCTGCCGTACTTCGCGCCCCACTTCGACGGCGTGCCCGGCCTGGGCACCTACGACGAGATCGTCGCCCGGCGCGAGGCCTCGATGGCGTGGCTCAAGGCCAACAAGGCCAAGGGGCCGGCCGCCACCCCCGCCGACATCGTGCGGTACACCACCGAGGAGAAGACCTACGCGGCGCGGGTCCACGCCGATCACGTGTGGACCGAGCAGCTCTTCGCGGCGAGCGCGTGTATCCGCTGGGCCGCGCGCAGCTCGATGGAAGGCGGCAAGCTCTACGAGCTCGGGATCTACCGGCGGTCGTGGGTGAACGAGCAGGAGGCACTCGCGCAGATTCACGCGGCCCGCGACGCCCTGCTGCCCACGCTGGCGGGCACGCAGGGGCATGCGCCCAACGTCCTCAAGCAGATCGGCGGCGCGACCTCGTTCGCGTCGTCGAGCGATCTCGGCGTCGGGCTGATCGAGCTCGCCGGCGCGGTGACCAGCATCGACGGCGAGACCCCGGCGGTCGCGACCCTGCAGATCTGGATCGCCAACCTGGTTCCCAGCGAGGCGAAGCGCCTGCGCGCGCTGCTGGACGAGCGCGACAAGCTGCGCGCCGACCTGGTCGCCGTCTTCGACCGGTTGCTGCCGACGATGGGGTTGCCGGTCGAGGTGAAGGACGGCGCCGGGACCGCGCAGATGAAGAAGCTGATCGGCAAGGGCGCGCTGGCCAGCCGCGTGATCGGCAAGCTCGAGAGCTTCGACTACAGCACCACCGACGCGGGCAACGGCATGGAGTACAACCGGCCGGTCCGGTTCGCCGGCAAGCACGTCACCTTCACCGTGGTCGCCAAGGATCCACCGTTCGCCGACCACTGGCCCACGGGGCTCGGCGCCGCCGCCGGGCCGCTCTGCCACGCGACCTCCTTCGAGGCCGACTTCTACTCCGCGGGTCAGGGCAAGACGCTGCACGTGTGGGAGCTCAACGGCGGCACCGCGATGCCGATCCAGTGCGCGCGCAAGACGGCCACGTACGCGCCGTAGCCGCGCTGGCATCGGTCGGCGGGCGCGTGTATCGTCCGCGCGTGGCCTCCGCACCTGGCACCTGCCTCATCGTGGTCCCGACGTACAACGAGCGCGACAACGTCGCCGACATCTCGGCCCGGTTGCTCGCGGCGCTGCCCGAGACCGACGTGCTGTTCGTCGACGACAACTCGCCCGACGGCACCGGGGCGCTGCTCGACGAGATGGCGACGCGCGACGCCCGGATCCACGTCATGCACCGCGCCGGCAAGCTCGGCCTCGGCACCGCGTACATCGCGGGCTTCGGCTGGGGCCTGGCGCGCGGCTACGCCTACCTGTTCGAGATGGACGCCGACGGCAGCCACGATCCGCGTCACCTGCCGACGATGTTGCAGCTCGCCCAGGACGGCACCGACGTCGTCGTCGGATCGCGCTATGTCGCCGGTGGCGGCACGGTGAACTGGGGCATCGGGCGCCAGCTCATCTCGCGCGGCGGGGGTGTCTACGCGCGCACGATCCTCGGGGTCAAGGTGCGCGACCTGACGGCGGGCTTCATCTGCTGGCGGCGACGCGCGCTCGAGGCGATCGATCTGCCGACCGTGTCGTCGAACGGCTACAGCTTCCAGATCGAGATGAAGTACCGCGCCATCACGCGGGGCCTGACGCTCGTCGAGACGCCGATCGTGTTCGAGGATCGTCGGGTCGGCCAGTCCAAGATGTCGCGCGCGATCTTCGCCGAGGCGCTGCTCAAGGTCTGGGCGCTGCGGTTCGGCCCGACGTAGCGATCCTGCCGACCCGCCACCCCCGGTCAGCACGCGACGCCGTCAGGCTGCCGTCACCAGACAACGACTGAGTCAGATCGTCGCGAGCAGCGACCTGGGAATTCGCACGTAACAGGCGGGGCCGTTGGGGTACGCGTTGGCGTCGCCTGAAACCAGCGTCAAATCGACGTAGGCCTCGGTCCGCAAGGTGCCCGTGCGCGGCACGGCGATGAATGGATACGCGCCGGTAATCGTCGTCGGCGGATGGAGCTGGATGCTCGTGTTGCCGCCCAGGGCCCGAACGAAGGTCTTGTCGAACGTGCTGCACACCGTGAACATTCGATGATCCGACTCGAACAAGCGGATCCAGTTGCATTCGCCGTCGGGCAACGCGAGCGCTTCGAAGGTCCACGCGCCGTCTCGTAGGACGCCGTGCCGCATCGCGCTCGTGACATAGGCCCGGTCGGGATCCAGCCATTCAGTTACCACCGTGTGTACGCTGCCGTCTTCGGCTTGATAGAGGTCGCTGCCCTGCTCGAGTGCTTGTCTGGTCGGCGCCAGCGCATCCCCGCTGAGGTCATCGATCGGCGTTTGCGTCCACGTTCCGGCATCGCGCTGGAAGTAACGCATCATCTGATAGATGTTCGGTGCTCCCTGCGCGACGAAGTCGTCTTGCATGGCGAACATCGCGATGTCGTCGGGCGCGCCGTGGTTCTCGAGCGGCAAGAGGTATGGATAGTAAAAATCGTGGCCGAGCTCGATGCCCGCGATCGAGCGCGACCAGTGCGAGTCGCCCGGCGCTTTTTGATACAGCACTTCTGACTGCGCAGAATCGGGCAGCCGAATCCCCCAACCGGCAAACAACGTGCCGTCGCTACCCATGGCGGCGCCAACCCGAATGTTGACAGTCTCGGTGGTGCCGTCGTTATCGACCACGGTTTCTTCCGTGAAGTTCGTGACGTCGTCGGGGTTGGCGAACGTGTAGTGCCGCAAGTAGCCGTACGAGTCGTTGGTGCTCATGTCGAAGGCTTCGAACACCAGCACGTGCAATACGTCCTGCGGATCGACGAGCACGTTCCCCGGGCGTGACGTCGGCACGCTTGCACCCTCGGTCCACGGGCCATCGCCGAGCTTTTGGTAGAGCGTAAGCTTGTACGGCGTGCCGGTCGCCGTGCCGTTGTCGATCACGTAGGTGACGACTCGGTTGCCGCGACGGATCAACTTGCTCTGGTTATAGCCCCACCATTCGCAATTGCGCTGGTCTCGACAGCTCGGCAACGCCTCGACGAGGACCCGCTCGGTCAGCGGCAGGTTCGCGTCGGCAGGCAGGTTCGCGTCGGCAGATCGACCACTGTCGGCCGTGCAGGCCGTGATCGCGCAGATCGCGAACGCCAGATAGCGGAAGGAATTCATCCTCCCGCCATTTTATCTTCTTCCTGGCGTTCTTCCTGCGGCGTCGATTCCTGGCGTTCTTCTCTTCCTGGCGTTCTTCCTGCGGCGTCGATTCCTGGCGTTCTTCCTGCGGCGTCGATGGCCACGGAGGGCGGATGGGTAGGTGAACAACTCTTCGGCGCGGAAGTGGAGGCTCACGGAGTAGCCGGTTGTCCGGTGGTCGGACAGAGCGACGCGCAAGTGTGCGACGCGTAGCGCGCGAACGTCGGCGCGGAACTTCCAAGGCGCGGGCGGATGCTCGCGGGCGGGGTCTACGAACGGACGTCCGGTGCGGCCGGACAGTCGCTCGGCACGTACCGGCGACGGACGCCGGAGCGCAGCGTGCTGCACGAG
>JAPLLF010000294.1 GCA_026387715.1 Pseudomonadota bacterium | reverse complement strand
GGGCGCGATCCAGCGCGCCGCCGACAAGGTGCGCGCAGCGCTGTCGACGTCCGCGCAGCGCGAGGTCCTCACCCTGGTCGGCGAGCTCCAGCTCGTCGGCGTGCCCGCGCTCCCGGTGCCCGCGCCAGTGCGCGACGCGCTCGAGACCGCGTGGTTCGAGGCGCGGGCGCTGCGCATCGTCTACGCCACGTCGGGCGAGCGGGCGCGCGCGCGGCTCGTGCGCATCAGGAACCTCGTCTTCGATCGCGCGGTGACGCTGCTCAACTGCGTCGATCTCGAGACCGGCGAAGATCGCCAGTTCCGGCTCGACCGCATCCGCACCGCGACGGTCGTCGACGACGTCGGCGCCCGCTGAGCGACGTCACCGGCGCCGGTACATCAGCCGCCACACCATCAGGCCGGTCTCCTCGGCGTTCTGCTCGCGCCACGACCGCACGCCGTACGGATTGCCCGCGCGCCAGAACGTCCACTCGCCGGCGCGGTTCTCGAAGCGATCGTCGCCCTCGAAGGCCGACAGCGCGTCGAGCGCGATGTCCCAGACGTCGGTCTGCACGAAGACCTCGGCGTCGGGACGGGTGACCTGCGCGATCGCATCCGCCAGCACCGCGTCGACCATCCGGCGGTTCTGGTGCCGCCGCTTGAACCACGGATCTGGAAAGTTCACGAACGCGCGCGCGACGGTGCCGGGCGCGAACACCTGCGTCATGTGCAGCTGCGCCTGACAGAACACCGCGAGCACCGGCACGCCGCGCAGCCGCGCCTGACGGTTCACCAGGTCGACGAGCTCCTCGCGGATCTCGAGCCCGACGTACTGCGCGCGCGCGTCGCGCGCGGCCCGCTCGAACAGGAACTGCGCGTCGGCGCAACCGACCTCGATCTCGAGCTCGCGCGTCGCGTCGAGCTGGGGCTTCACACCCGGGAACTGCTCGTAGTGCGGCGCGCGCGGATTGACGTGCTGGCGGATCCTCACGACGACAGCTGCGCGTCGAGGGCGAGGTCGCCGAACTGCCGGACGTTCCGCGGGCTCGCGAGGTCGGCGAGCGCCGCGCGATCCACCCAGCGATACTCGCCGAACTCCTCGTTCGGGGTGACCTCGGTCGTCGCGTCGACGTCGACGACGAACACGAAGTTCATGTGCAGCCCCTTGGAGCCGGCCTGGTGCTCCTCGAACCCGAGGTAGCCGGGCGGGACGCCATCCGCCGCGTCGCGCAGCGCGCGGAACGGCGCGACGATGCCGGTCTCCTCGCGGAGCTCGCGGATCGCGGCCTCGAGCGGCGTCTCGCCTGCCTCGAGCTCCCCGCCGATCGGCAGCCACGTCTTCAACCGGCGGTGCGCGATCACGAGCACGGTGTCCCCGCGGCGCACGAAGATCGCGACCGAGAACGCGCGGCGCGCGCTGCCAGGATCGCTCACGGCGTCACCTCGAAGGCGAGCGCGTTGGACGACGTGCCGTCGACGACGAGCACCAGCTCGGTGGCGCCGAGCGGGGCGATCGACGGGATCGCGATCGTCGCCATCGTGTCGGCGTAGGCGAGGACGTTCGCGCGGATCTGCGGGAGCGCGAGGCCGAGCAGCACCTCACCGGTCGTCGTCGCGCAGCCGCCGCTACAGAATCGGGCACCTTCGATCGTCACCATCGCACCTCGTTTCGCCGTGGCGGGAGTCACCGAGTCGAGCCGCGGGCCGCCGTCGTCGAGACATCCCCCGACGAGCGCGAACACGGACAGCCACGGCGCGGAGGAGAACTTCATGGCGGACGTCCGCTTGCGTAATCGGGGACGAGCACGTAGCGTGCCGGCCTCGTCGTCGCCGACCATACGAAGCGACGCCGCACCACGCAACATGCCTGAAGTGAGAATCGGAACCGTCGACCTGCCCCCGCGCGTCGAGAAAGAGCGCTACTTCGAGGAGCTGTCGTACCTCGAGCTCTCGTCGCTGTTCGCCGGCCCGCAGAAGCCGAGCGCGCTGGCCAAGTGGGCCGAGGTCGCGCTCGATGGCACGATCGGGCTCGTCGCGCCGTGGGTCCTCACCCAGCGCACACCTCCGACGCTGACCGCGAAGACCACGCGAACGTGGAACCACGACGCGACCGTCGGCGACTTCCGCGACAGCGTGCACGCGCGCTCGGCGCTCGTCCAGCTGCGCGCCGCGGTCGAGCAGCTCCACGCGGCCTGCGTCGTCTTCAAGTCGCCCGCGCTGTTCGCGCCATCCGCGGCGAACCGCGATCGGCTCCGCGAGTTCTTCGGCAACATCGCGACCCACGAGACGGTCGGCAGCGTGCCCCGCGTGTGGATCCCCGACGGCCTGTGGGAACCCCGCACGGCGGTCGCGTTCGCCACCGAGCTCGGGGTGACCTGCGCCATCGATCCACTCGTGGTCGATCCGCTCAGCCCGTATGCCCTCGACGATCTCGGAGTCGAGTCGATCTACTTCCGGGTTGAAGGCCTCGGACGTGCAGGTTCACTGCGGACCGAGGACCTCGAGGATCTCGTCGATATCGCGGCGAACTACGAAGACGTCACCATCGCGTTTGCCTCGCAATCGCGCTGGAACGACGCTCGTAATCTCAGGAAGACGTTGGAAACATAACTTCGAAGCTTCGAGGCTTCGAAGCTTTCGACATTCGCTCAGAAGACGAACGTCGACGACGGGATCGGTAGCTCGCCGGCTTTCTTCGGCAGCAATTCCATCAGGTTCCGCGACGAGCGACGCTCCACCATCTGGATGATCGGCTCGGACTTGCGCGACGGCACCGCGGCCGTCTTCTTCGTGCGAGTGCTAGTTCCCTTGCGGGCAACTGGACGTGCCGTTCCCTTAGTTTGCATTCACTCCCCCTGGAGCTGTGGTCCGACATGGACTCTACGAATCGAGGTCTTGAGGTGTCAATGTAGGCATTCGATTCCTTTACATCACCATACAAGTCTCCTATAAGAATCCGGTCTTTTTGTGGAGTTACAAAGATTTATGGCCGTGATCGATCTCACCCACCTCACGGGCGCTGCCCTCCAGACTCCTGTCGAGTTACTCGTCTTCACGGTCTTTGGTGACCCCACCAAGGATTCGCTGTTCAAGGCGACCGACGCCGTGCTCGGCGGCGCCCTGGCGGACAGCGCCAAGGCCGAGTTGTTCGAAGGCAAGTCCGGGCAGAGCGTGACGATCCACACCCACGGCAAGCTCCCGGCGAAGCGCGTGGCGGTGCTCGGGATCGGCGCCCGTGGTGAGTTCGCGACCTCGACGATGCGCGACGTCGCCGCCCAGGCGATCCAGGCCGGTAATCGCGCCGGGGCCACGAGCGTCGGCTTCGTCCTGCCCGCGCTGGGTGCGAACCGCGAGGCGATGCTCGTCCAGTTCATCGCCGAGGGCATCCACCTCGGGACCTACAAGTTCAACCGTTACTTCACGGGCGAGGACGCCAAGCGCGAGCCGTCGGTGAAGAGCTTCGGCGTGGTGACCGATCTCAAGGGCAAGAAGCCCACCGTCGCGCAGACCCGGGCGTTCGGCGCCGCGGTCACGCGCGGCACCGTGATCGCCGGCGCGGTCAACCAGGCCCGCGATCTCGTCAACGAGCCGGCCGACGTGATCACGCCGACCGCCCTCGGCAAGATCGCCGAGTCGCTCGCCAAGAAGCACAAGGACACCGTCACGGCGACGGTGCTCACCCCCAAGCAGTGCCAGGAGCTCGGCATGGGGATGTTCCTCGCCGTCGGCCAGGGCAGCGACCGCGAGGTGCGCTTCATCCACCTGACGTACACCCCCGCCAAGAAGCCGAAGAAGCGGCTGTGCCTGATCGGCAAGGGCGTCACGTTCGACTCGGGTGGCTACTCGCTCAAGACGTCGGTCGGCATGGAGGACATGAAAGTCGACATGGCGGGCGCCGCCAGCGTGATCTCGGCGATGGACGCGATCGCGACGCTCGGCTCGGACTACGAGGTCCACGCCGTGGCGGCATGCTGCGAGAACCTGGTCTCGGGGCGTGCCTACAAGCTCGGTGACGTCCTGCACTCGATGGATGGCACGACGGTCGAGATCAACAACACCGACGCCGAGGGCCGCCTGACCCTCGGTGACGCGATCACCTACGCGCGCACCAAGATCGAGCCCGACGAGATGTTCGACTTCGCGACGCTGACCGGCGCCTGCATGGTCGCCCTCGGGCCCTACACGGCCGGCGTGATGTCCGATCACGAGGCGCTCGTGAAGGGCTGGCTGGCCGCGGCCACGGCCACCGGCGAGGACATGTGGCGGCTGCCGTTGCTCCCGCGCCTCCGCGAGCAGCTCAAGAGCTCGGTCGCCGACATGCGCAACACCGGCGACCGCTTCGGCGGGGCGATCACCGCGGGGCTGTTCCTCAAGACGTTCGCCAAGGACACGCCGTGGGTCCACGTCGACATCGCGGGGCCGGCGTCGGTCTCGACCGCGCGCCCGTCGCAGCCCAAGGGCGGCACGGGCTTCGCGGTGGCCACGATGATCGAGTACGCCACGCGACGTTAGCCACGGCCCGGACGAAGTTCGCGGAGCGAAGCGAACTAGTTTTGAACGTTTTCCTTGTAATTTAGATAGCTTAGATCGCGGTCCGGTTTGACAGCCACCGCCCGGACTGCTATCGTCTGGACGGGAGGTTTCACTTGAAACCACAATTCGCTGTTGGTGATAAGACGGTCTATCCGGTTCATGGCGTCGCGGAAGTGGTCGGGCTGGAGGATCGCGATATCGGCGGCTCCAACATCCCGGTCTACGTCCTCAAGATCCTCGACACCGGCCTGAAGATCATCATTCCGACGATCAACGCTGGCGCCGTCGGGCTCCGCGACCTGATCACGTCGAAGCAGGTCAAGGAGGTCTACACGATCATGAAGTCGCGTGACGTCCCGCGCGATACGCAGACCTGGAATCGGCGCTCCCGCGAGTACATGGAGAAGATCAAGACCGGCTCGGTGTTCGAGATCGCCGAGGTCATGCGCGACCTCTGCGTGCTCCGTCAGACCAAGGAGCTGTCGTTCGGCGAGCGCAAGATGCTCGACAACGCCCGCAGCCTGCTGGTCAAGGAGCTCGCCCTCGCCAAGGGCGTGCCCGACACGCAGATCACCGCCGAGATCGACGCGATGTTCGTTCCCGTCGCCGCCGCCTGAGCGCCGGCGCTCAGTAGCGCAGGAACGCCGAGCCCCACGTGAGGCCGGCGCCGAACGCCACCAGGCACACGAGGTCGCCTGGCTTGATCTTGCCGAGCTCGATCGCCTCGTGCATGCAGATCGGGATCGAGGCGGCGGTCGTGTTGCCGTACTTCTGGATGTTGTTGTGCGTCTTGTGCTCGGGCATCCCGATCATCTTGGCGACCATCTGATTGATCCGGAGGTTCGCCTGGTGCGGGATCATCATGTCGATGTCCTCGAGCTTGAGCCCGTTGGCGACCATGCCCTCCATGATCGCCTGCGGCATGCGGGTCACCGCGTGCTTGAACACGCGCTTGCCCTCCATCTTGGGGTAGTGCCGGCGCTCGTCCATCGCCTCGACGCTCATGCGCGGGTGGCGCGTGCTCGCCGGGTACTCGGTCCACAGGATCTCCGCCTCGGAGCCGTCGGCGTGGATGTGGGTCGACAGCAGCAGGTGCTGGTCGTCGGTCGCCCGGCCGAGCACCACCGCGCCCGCGCCGTCGCCGAACAGCACGGTGACGTCGCGCCCGGCGGTCGACACGTCGAGGCCGGTCGAGTGCACCTCCGAGCCGATCAGGAGGACGTGCTTGTAGCTGCCGATGCGGATGTACGCGTCGGCGATCGACAGCCCGTAGATGAACCCGGTGCACTGCTGCCGGATGTCGATGCACGGGATCTCCTTGATCCCGAGGAGGCGCTGCACGAACACCCCGGTGCCGGGGAAGTTGAAGTCGGGCGACAGCGTCGCGTAGATGATGAGATCGATGTCCTGCGCGGTGAGCCCCGCGCGCGCGATGGCCTCCTTGGCCGCGCGCGCGCCGAGCTCGGCGCCGCCCTCACCGGGCTCGACCCAGTGGCGCTCTTCGATGCCCGTCCGCTCGACGATCCACTCGTGCGACGTCTCCATCTTCGCCGCGAGATCATGGTTGGTGACGACGCGCGATGGCACGGCCATGCCGATTCCCAGAAGGCGACTGCGATGCATGGACACCGAGCTACCACGCGGCGCGCGCGTCGTTCGAGGAAGAAATGCCAGGAATCGGCCCGCGCACGCCATGACGCGGCACGTTAGACTGCGCCCATGGTGCGCCGTGACGACGACGACGGGAACGACCCGCTGAAGTCTCGCTGCGCTTCTCCCGTGGGTGAAAGTCCCACCTCGGAAAGCGTCGGAGCACCGAGTAGCAGGTCGCCGGAGCCGCGAGAGATCGCGGAGGCC
>JAPLLF010000921.1 GCA_026387715.1 Pseudomonadota bacterium | reverse complement strand
GTGGCCGTTGCCGCTGCCGCTGCCGCTGCCATTACCGCTTACCGTTGCCGCTACCGCTACCGCTACCGCTACCGCTACCGCTACCGCTACCGCTACCGCCACCGCCACCGCTACCGCTACCGCTACCGCTACCGACCGCGGGTCGGCGATCTAGGGCGCCTGCTCGACGGCCTTGACCTGGAACACCATGCGGTCGTCGAGCCGGATCGCGGTCAGCGTGCGGCCCCACACGCAGCCGGTGTCGAGCCCCATGTGGTGCGGCCCCAGATCGAGGCCAAGCGCAGCCCAGTGGCCGAACACCACGGTGTGCGTCGCCCACGCGGGCGCGGGCGCGGCGAACCATGGGGTCGCCCCCGCCGGTGCTTGCGCGGGCGGCCCGTCGAAGTCGGGCTCGATGCGCCCATCGGCCCGCAGCGTCCGGGCGCGCACGAGGTACGCGAGGATCGCCCGCCAGCGATCGCCCCCGCCGAGCTTGGCGTCCCACCTCGGCGACGCGCCGCCGGTGCCGAGGGCGTGCAGGAACGCCCGCCACGACGGCCCTCGCAGCTCCCGCTCGATCTCACCGGCCCGAGCCCGCGCGTCCGCGATCGTCCACCGCGGATGGAGCCCGGCGTGCACGAGGGCGAACCGCTCGTCGTGGTGCACGAGCGGCTGCGTGCGTAGCCAGTCGACGAGGCGATCGCGGTCCGGCGCGGCGAGGGCCTCGTCGAGGGTGTCGCGCTTCTTGGCCGACGCCGCCCCTGCCGCGCGCGCGAGGAAGTGCAGATCGTGGTTGCCCAGCACGCACGTCACGACGCCCGGCTCGAGCGCCAGCTCGCGCGCCCACCGCAGCACGTCGAGCGAGCGCGGCCCACGATTCACCAGATCGCCGACGAGCCACAGCTGATCGCGACCGGCGCGAAAGTCGATCAGCGCGAGCAGGCGATCGAGGCTGGCCATGCAGCCCTGGATGTCGCCGATCGCGTAGAGGGCCACGTCGATAACCTAGACGGCGATCGACGCGGTGACGAAGCCGACGCGGCACGCGCCGATCCGGACCTCGAGGGTGCCGTTGCCGCGCACCACGTACGAGGCCCACGCGCTCCCCGTCGTGCCCCGGGCGCCGATGTACGAGGGCAGGTTGATGCCCGTGTGAAGGCCGCGCCCCCAACCCTCGAGGTGGCCGAGCGTCTGATGGGCTGCCCCGGGATCGGCGAGCTCGCACCCGTCGCACGTGGCCGTCGCGTAGAGCGGCTCGTTGAAGTCGAGCGACCTCGCCGACGGCACGCCGTAGGTGCCGAGGTAGCCGTCGTTGTCGATCCGCACCTCGACGCGCACCATCCCGCCCGGCAGCACGTGGCGCTCGACCGCGCCGATCCGCACGCGCGGGACGAGCGCCGCGACGCGCAGGTAGACGGCGGCCTGCGTCGCGCACACCGCGGCGAGCTCGTGGAGCGGCGGGTTCCAGATGCCGACACGCGGATCGATGCCACCGATCTCGATCTCGCCGAGCTGCGGGTGCGCGAACGGTCGCCATGGCGGGAACGACCGGCCCTCGTTCTCGTCGCGATCCCACCACGCGAGCTTCACGAGGTCGGCGCGCGACACGCGCTCGTAGTACTCGACGAACTTCTTGGGCCGCTCCATGCCGAGTCGCCGGAACAGGTCCCACAGCTCGACGACGTACGCGAGCGCGCCGCGCTGGTGGTAGGCGTACTCGGAGAGGTCACCGCGCAGCGGCTTGTCGGGCTCGTAGAGGAACTCGTCGTAGCCGTTCACCGTCGGGTAGCCGGTGTGATCGGTCATCCAGTGCTCGACCTGGCGGTAGATCGCGAGGTCCTCCTGGTTCATCTTCGCGTCGGGGCGATCGCCCGGCGGGCGGATCAGCACGCCCCCGAAGGTGTGGAGGTTGAGCCACGCGATGATCTCGGGGTGCGCCGTCGCGAACTCGGCGATGCCGCGCGCCTCGGGCTCGCTCGTCGGGAACGCCCCCGCGCCCGGCTGCTCGTGCGTCGGCGCCCACGAGTAGGGGAAGTTCCGGTTGAGGTCGATCGGGTTGTCGGCGAGGAAGTTCGGCGAGGGGATCGCGCGACCGCTCCAGTTCTCGATCGTGCCCTCGGGATACAGCTTGTAGAACGGCCCCGCGTCCTCGAGCGTGCGCTCGACGAGCAACCCCGGAAACTCCGGCGCGTCCACGAACTCGCCGGTCGGATCGACGACGCGCATCGCGAGCGCGAGGCCATCGCCATCGACGTCGCTCCCGAGCCAGCGCGGCTGCCCGCGGTTGGGCCGGAGGTCGCGGGGCACCGAGCGGACGACCCGCCCGTTGCGCAGCACGGCCTCGGCCCCATCGGGCGAGACCCGCGGGACGACGTAGAACAGGACCTCGCGCACGCGCTCGGCGAACGCGGGCGGCAGATCGACGCCGTCGGGTTCGACGTGGAGCCGGAGGGCGTCCTCGGCGATCGCGAGCGAGACGCTCGACCCGGCGAGCTCGGCCGCGTGCATGTTGCCGTCGACCCAGACCGCCGGGCGGATCCGATCCGGCTCGGGGCCGATCGTGAGGAGCCAGACGTCACGACCCTCGGGCGTGCGCGCGATCGACGTCATCCGGCAGACGTCGGGATACGCGTCGCACCACGCGCGGAGCTGCGCGGTCAGGCGTTCATGATCGAGATAGGCGTGACGAAACCCCAGAGACACGTCGGCGAGCATGCGCGCCGAATGTACACCGGTCATACTCGAAGGATGGCGACCCCGCTCCCACAGGCTCGTGTCGTCCGCGCGGCAGGTCACGTGTTCGTGCCACCCCCTCCCCCGCGCTCCCCCCGGGGACCGATCGTCCAGCAGCTCCACACCCTGCTCGGCGTGGCGATCGGCATGTGGCCGCTCACCGCGGTGGTGCTCGCGCTCGTGGGCCTCCTGCTGCTCGCCGGTAACCAGCCGGTCCGGCCGAACCCCCTAGGAGCATGTAGCGCGTTGGCTTCGCCACGCGCGACAACATGCTCCGTCGCATGATCGGCTTGCTGGCGCTGCGCCTGTACGGAGAAGACGGGCTCGCAAGCTCGCCCTAGCGGCTCACTCGGCCCTGAAGAACGACGCGAGCTTCCAGTCGGTGCCGCGCAGCGTGAGGATCAGCTGATACGTCCCGGGCTTCGGCACACCCCCGGGACACATCACCCGGCGCTCGTCGGCCGCGTCCGTGGCGCAGGTCGGGCCGATCGCCCGGCTGATCGCGTCGACGACCTCGGGGTCGGCCTGCCACATCGCGAGCGCGACGTCGGCGTTGCCGTCCGCGCCGAGGCTGAACTTCACGTCGTCGGCGAGATCGAGGTGCAGCCCGCCGTAGTCGCGCCGGCTCGCCATGTCCTTGATGTGCGCGAGCCGCGTCGCCGCCGCCGCGGGGATCTTCGCGAACGTCGTCGGGTCGGTCTTCGGCAGCTTCTCCTCGGACGTGAGCTCGACCGGCGTCTCCTTCATCCGCACCGCGTGCGACTTGATCCGCGAGAAGATCGCCAGGGTCAGCGCGTCGATGCGGCCATCGAGCCAGTGCGGCCTCGCCATCCCGCGCATCTCGCTCGGCATCGCCGCGCCGGGCTCCCACTCCGAGGCGTGCCCCTGGACCTTCACGCGCCACGGTCGCCCGCCGGTGACGGAGACGTCGAAGCGCACGAAGAACTTCTTGCCCGTCAGCCGCGTCGACATCCCGTTGTTGGTCTGCCCCGGGGTCTGCGTCGGCATCCCGCTCACCGAGATGGCGCGCGAGTTCGTCATGTCGTCCTGGTTGGTCGCGAGCGGCACCTGATGCCAGGCGGTCTTGATCGTGCCAGCGCCCGGCAGGTCGTCCGTCGACGGGTAGAGGTCACGCGTCGCCTCGAGCACCGCGCTGTACACGACCGCGAAGTCCGCGTCGTAGACCGAGTGGCGCGCGGTCTCGAGATCGGCCTTGTTCCCGCAAGCGCCGGTCATCACGAGGAGCGAAAGAACGATGCTACGGTGGCGTCGCATGGGAGGACGCGTTCGACATAGCACACCTACCAAGGTGGCGCGCTCGGCAGGCACGGCTCCGAACGCGACTTCCGAGCGTGCGTCTGCGTTGCACGAGATCTTGATGGGCCTCTATCCCGAGGCCACCGTCGAGCTCGATCATCGCAGCGCGTACGAGCTGCTCGTCGCCACGATCCTCGCCGCGCAGGCCAACGACAAGACGATCAACCAGATCACGCCGGCGCTGTTCGCGAAGTATCCCGATGCCGCGGCCCTCGCTGCCGCCGATCAGCTCGAGCTCGAGCCGCTGATCTACAAGAGCGGGTTCTTCCGCGCGAAGGCGGGCTACTTGCTCAAGATGGCGCGCGCCCTCGTCGAGAGCCACGACGGCGAGGTACCGACCACGATGGCCGAGCTCGTCCTCTTGCCGGGGGTCGCGCGCAAGACGGCGAACGTCGTGCTCGGCTGCGCGCTCGGCAAGAACGAGGGCATCGTCGTCGACACGCACGTGATCCGGCTCTCGCAGCGGCTCGGGCTGACCTTCCAGACCGAGCCCGCCGACATCGAGCCGGAGCTGATGGCGATCGTCCCGCAGGATCACTGGGCGAAGTTCGCCCACGGCCTGATCTGGCACGGGCGGCGGGTCTGCGACGCGAAGGCGCCTGACTGCGAGCACTGCGCGCTCGCGCCGCTCTGCCCATCGGCGGGCGTCGCGATCGTGGAGGCCAGATCCCGTGCGATCGAGGCGACGAAGCGCGGCGCCCTCACCCGGGCGGCCAACGCCGCGCAGGCCCCCGCCAAGAAGCCACCCGCCAAGAAGAAGCCCGCCAAGAAGAAGCCCGCCAAGAAGAA
>JAPLLF010001171.1 GCA_026387715.1 Pseudomonadota bacterium | reverse complement strand
ATCGGCAGGGCCGCCTCGTAACACCGCGTCGCTCGGGCAGCGGGTCTTCCCGAGCGCGGGACTTGGGCTTCATCATCTCTGCGAAGCGATCAAGGACTACGGACTCCAGCCGATTGTTGTCGCTGGAGACATTCGAGAGGGGAACGTCTCTGTCGGCTTCAGCCGTAAGCGCTTCACGGCGTCGTGCACGTCGCTGCTCCGCTCTGGCTATCCGGTACTCGTTCTGGGGCCACTGTTGACGAGGGGGCCACACGCCGTTTGTGCCGTCGGCTTTCGCTCGGCTGTGCCCCCGACTGTTCAGCAGGGAGTGGTCCTCGAGCACGACGTCGACGTGCCGGTGCTCTATCTACACGACGACAATATTGGGCCGAGCGTTCGCTTCAGAATCCTCGAGGACACCAAGAACAATGACGTGGTTGTCCTCAAGGCCGAGGCGCCCACGTCTGGAACACCATCACCCTACCCCGACCCCACCGTCGACTACGATCCGATCGTTCCTACGACGCTCGTCACAGCGGTGCCCGAAGACATACGAACGTCGCCCGACGCGTTGCACGTCCTTGCGCTTCGATCCGCGTCGACGCTGAGCGGATTGATCGACGCGATCGGGAAGAAGAACGGCGTCAGCTTTAACGGTCTCACGTTCAGCACACGTTTCTCGCGGCTGCGCGACTACCTTGAACGTGACCTTGCCCAGGCACTCGGCGCGAACCCCGATCGGTTGGGCAGGGCACGCCTCGGTCTGGTGGAGAAGGTTGTTCCGATGAGCCTCCACCTTGGGGTGATCCGAGTCGGCGACGGAGCTAAGCCGCTGTTCGATGTGCTCTACGACACGACCGACAATGACCGTCACCAGCGAGTCTTCGCCCACGTCGTCTTTGCGCCGGGAATCGGACCGCTGCTTAGCGCCATGAGCGCTGCGAGCGTTGCGAATCTTGGAATGCAGATTGACGCGTCAGCTTGATTCGCCGCCGATGCCAGTTCTACGGTGATCGGCGGCCATGATTCTGCACCGAGACTGGTGGGGTTCGTTCGCCTATCTGGACTTGCTGTTCTTCCACCGCCGCATGCAGCGGCTCGTCGCGATCGAGCTCAAGCTCGGCGACTTCAAGGCCGCCGACGCCGGCCAGGTGGAGTTGTACCTGCGCTGGCTCGACAAGTACGAGCGCCAGCCTTCAGAGCAACCGCCGCTCGGCATCATCCTTTGCGCAGGCAAGAAGCGCGAGACCGTCGAGGTCCTCGACCTCGACACACGCGGGCTCCACGTCGGCCGAGTACCTTACCGAGCTGCCGCCACGCGCGGTCGTCGAAGATCGGCTGCATCGCGCGATCAAGGCCGCGCGCGAACGGCTGGCGCTCGGCGTCGATGCCGCGGTCGAGATCACGCCGGTCGCGAAGGCTACACCGCCACGTTCCCTGAAGAAGAGCCACGCCAAACGGCGAAAGCGACGCCGCGGGTGACCGACACCGCGGATGAGCTGATCGACGAGACCAAGCGCGCTCGCATGGTTCGTTGAGATCTTGGTGGCCGACGACGTGGCTGCGTGCGAAGGTCGGCGGCCATGAACTACGAACAGTTCAAGGATCTCTGGACCTGGGCCCTGCGCGAGTCGCGCCTTCCGCAATTCGTCGGCGAGCCGATCCGGGAGACGCTCGACCTGCGGTCCACCGACCGGAAGTGCCAATCGTTCCTGCACGTGCACAGCGACCCCGCGACAACGTTCAACGTTTCGGCCGAGCTTGGGTTCGGGTGGGACGCACTCCAGACAGCGCGGACCACCACGTCGGAGGGGGACCTGATCCGTGAGTTGTTCGGCACCGATCGGTCACAGTATCCGCGAACCGAGCTTCCGTGGTTGCGCATCGATGTGATCCTGCGTGCGTCGACGCTGTGGGGCAAGGAGATCCCGCTGCCAACTGCCGAGGTGTGGCGGAGCTGGGCGCGAGAGACCGTGGGCCGGCTAGAGAACATCGAGCCGCTGCTGCCGATCGAGCAGGTGCGGGAAAACCGCAAGGGCATGCTCGAGATCCTCGCGTGGAAGAGCGATCCCGAGCTGAACGTGCTCTGCAAGCCAGATGGCACCCTGGTCCTGCGCGGTGTCGAAATCGCGGCCGGGCAGGTGATCAACCTCCCGCGCAAGTGGGACGACGACAGCCGCAAGCAGGACAAGGGACCGCACGATCAGCTCGCGGCGCTGTTTCGCCGGTTGAAGGCATCACTCCACGGCTGGACGATGGCGCTCGATCATCTCGCGCCGACGAACTGACGCGGGAACCGCGTACCGCCCATCGCCTGCTTCTCGCGCTACGGTCCAGATGCCACCCCGGATCTCCGATGGCGCGCCGGATCGGTATTGCCGAGGCGACCGAATCCTCGGTATCACCACCCCGAGACGATGATGGTCAAGCGCAAGACAACCAAGCCCACCAAGTCCAAAAAGAAGCCGAGCAGTGGTGCTTCGCTGCCGCCCCCGATCATGTTCGAGGGCGCGCTCGCGGGTCTCTTCGGCGGCGGTCGTGGCAGAGGGAAGCGCTCCGCCAAGGTCGATGCGCTCTACGACGCACAGCAGGTCATGTACTCGGCGTGGGAAAGCGGCGATCCGAAGCGCCGCATCGCGCTCGCCAAGCAGGCGCTGGAAATCTCGCCCGACTGCGCGGATGCGTACGTGCTGCTGGCCGAGCACACGGCCGATCTCGCGGAGGCGACGCGCCTGAATGGTCTCGGCGTCGAGGCGGGGATGACCGCGCTCGGCCCGAAGACGTTCGAGGAGGACGTCGGCCACTTCTGGGGCCTGCTCGAGACCCGGCCCTACATGCGGGCTCGGCTTGCCCTGGCGCAGTGCCTCTGGCAAGCGGGCGACCGCGACGAGGCGATCGAGCACTACCGCGACATGCTGCGGCTCAACCCCGGCGACAACCAGGGCATCAGATACATCCTGGCGAGCTGCTTGCTGGACGCGGGCCGTGACGACGAGGTCGTCGCGTTGATCGACGGCTACAAGGACGACGCGAGCGCCGCGTGGGCGTGGTCGCTGGCGCTGCTCGCGTTCCGCAAGCACGGCGACGGCGAACACGCCAACGCCGCGCTCGCCGAGGCCAAGAAGACGAACCCACACGTACCGGCGTACCTGACGGGGAAGAAGAAGATGCCGAAGCGTTTGCCCGACATGATCGGCTTCGGCGACGAGAACGAGGCGATCTCGTACGTCGGAGACTACGGCAGCGCGTGGAAAAACACGCCCAAGGCGATCGAGTGGGCGGCCTCGCGATATCCGTGAACGGCAGCGGCGATCCTGAGGTGCGATCCGGCACGACTCGAAACTTGACAATCCACACAACGAGTAGAGGCTTCCATCATGGTCACGCACCGAGCAGCCGAGCCCGTCGAGCGCCTCACCTGGGACGAGATTTGCGCGCGATATCCCGACCAGTGGGTCGTCCTCGCCGACATCGCGCGGATCAACCGGACCGACTTTGCGTTCACCGGGGCCGAGGTCATCGCGACCTTTACGGAGCGCAAGGCTGCGACGCCCACGATGAAGGACCTGCACGCGGCGAACCGCCGTTCGGTGGCTTGCTTCTTCACGGGGAAGCTCATCAAGGGCGACGTCGATCCACTGTGGCACTCTCGCCCATGACCGTCACGGCCTTCGATCCCGCCGCCGACCTCATTTTTGTCCAGGCGTACGTGTGGGGCGCGCGCGGCCAGGAGCGTGAGTTGCGGCTCGTCGTCGATACAGCCCAGAGCTGAAGGTCTGGTTGCAGCTCCGGCCTCCTCCTCGAACCCCACCACCTCGCCCCCTCGAACCCCACTTCCCGCGACCAGAAAATCGCACAACGCAAAACGTCAACGGTTTACAGCGACCGTCAGCTCTCAAAGCTGAAGGTCGCGATCACCGAAAAACTCTCCGTCGAGAACTCGCTCGATCGACCCCACCTCGAACCCCACTTTGAGTGCTCAAACACGCAACGCCTTGGGACAGGACGACGCGTTAAGTTGTTGAGTTGCTTTCTAAGTGGGTTCGAGGCCAGGGCCTATCTTGCATTCCCAAGCTGAAGGTCGACGGTTCGAATCCGTTATCCCGCTCGATACTTACGGCGTTCTCGACGGTGGTGGGTACGGTCCTGGGTACGGTTTTGCGCTGGACCTTCTTCGTCGCCTTCCGTTCGGAACGCTGGCGACGGTGTGCTTCAACCGCCGCCGGACCCACCGGGGCCACGAAGTTGACGACGTTGCGTGCGCGAGCCAGGTGGTCCGGCAGCATGTGCTGGTACAGCTTCGTCACCGCGACGTCGCTGTGACCGAGCACCTCCGCAAGCAGCACGAGGTCCGGCTTGGTCCGCAAGAAGTGGCTCGCGTACGTATGGCGGAGCTGGTGGACGCCGCCGCTGAGGCCCGCACGCTTGCGGACCGCCTCCCACCGCATCTTCAACCAATAGGCGTAACGCCCGCCCCGCCGTGATGGGAACACCCAGCGGGGATGGTGGTGCGGTGCTTGGAGCCATGGGAGGAGCGCCTCTCCGATCGGCACCTCGCGCGCCTGGTTGTTCTTCGGCTGCCAGTAGTCGGACGGCCAGAAGCGGATGTGGCCGCTCTCCAGGTCGACCTGCGACCATTCAAGCGCGAGCGCCTCTCCAGAGCGGCAACCCGTGTTGGCGATGAACGTCAGGATGGGCAGCAGCTCGACATCCAGCTCGGCGGTCGCGTTGAAGAGGCGAGCCATTTCCTCGTCGTTCCACGCAATCGCCTTGCCTTTGCCGCTTACGCGCAGCTTCGTGAGCTTGAGCTTCGAGGCTGGGTAATGAAATTCGTCGCGTGCCACGTTGAGGACACGGCTCAGCACCCTCAGCTCGTTATTGACGCTCGTCGCCGCGATGTCCTTCTTGCGCGCGTCCGTGTACGTGGCCACGGTCGTCTGCGGAATCCTGTCGAGCCTGTACGTTCCGAAGTGCTCGATCAAATCCACGAGTACATATTTCAACTTTCTCCACCACGACGGCTTGATGTGCTTGGCGCAAAATTCCTTGTACTCATTTAGACAGAAGACGGAGAAGGTCGGCACGACTCGCCGAAGCATTTCTGGATCGCTTGCCGCCACCTCCAGCCGCTTCGCCGCTTCGTAATTCCGGGCTTCCTTCTTCGTGCCTTCGAAGATCTCGTCCTTCGGCTTGCCGCCGATGTAGATCCTGACGCGCCATTTTCCTTTGCTCTTGGGGTAGACCGGCATCAGCGTCCGCCTCCGATTCCGCAAACATCCTTTGAAGCGCCCAACTCGGGATGCGCCATTGGGGCGCGTGTGTTCTTTGATCTCGAAACGGACCCGCTCGAAGGCTCCGTATACCTTTTCGGATTTCAGGTTGAGGCGGTGAAGTGCGCGCCGCCGGGAGGGTTTCGGGACGTTCTGGAGGCGCATTGTTCAATGTGGGGGGCGCTTCAGGCTCCTGTGCAAGAAATCGGACCAGCGAGCGCGGAAAGGGAATTGTTTGAATCGTTCCTTGGCGCAATGGACAAGCTGCGCGCAGCCTACGGTCGGATTTGCATTTTTCACTACGGGCAATTTGAGAGAGTGCAGTTGCGAGCGCTTGCTGAACGGCACCCATCGATCAACGGCGTTGCGGAGCGGGTAGCTCGACTCATCGACGAATCGGTGGACCTCCACGCTGCTCTTGTTGATACGCGGTGCCTCCCGATATCTAGATACTCGCTCAAAGACGTCGCTCCTTGCCTGGAGCGGCTAACCGAGGGGAAGTTCGGACATCGCTGGGATGGCCCTAGAAATCGGTCAGAGCTTCGGGATTTCCTAATGAGGTCCGGAATGAGCCGGTTGGAGGCGAGCCGAGATCTCGTGGCCGTTGAGCGATCCGCTAGGCGCTGGAGGCTCACGGTCGATGAGATTATTGCGCCGTCTGCCGGAACATCCGTTCTTTGGTATCGCGAAAACCTAGATGAGCCGGCGCCGGTCTGGCTTGCCCTGATTGAGGCCTACAACGCCGACGACTTGCTTGCGGCGCGAGCGGTGCAGCGAAACAGCGCATCGAAGACCCGGTTGGGGCCTCCGATGTTCATCAGCGAGCCGTGGCCATCGAGCGGGCCCTGGAACGCGATCAGCCGCAGGAGCTCGTCGGAGGCGCACACGGTCAGGCCGAGACACGCGAGGCCGTCGCGAACCGCGGAGGCGAACGCGGCGAGCGGACCGAGGTCGTGCTGGATCCAGGCGTCGGTCGCGAGCCCGATCGGGAGCTCGAAGTGGAGGTGATCGTCGAGCCGTTGCATGGTCCGTGGCGCCAGGCAGCAGACGGGCGCGAGCCGCGACACCAGGATCGTCACGCCATCGATCAGCACGGGCGTGCCGGAC
>JAPLLF010000212.1 GCA_026387715.1 Pseudomonadota bacterium | reverse complement strand
CGCCCCCAGCGCAGCCTCGGCCGCCCGCAGCTCCTCCTGCAGCTGCATCGGGTCCATCTCGACGATGACCTGGCCGGCGACGATGGGGTCGCCCGCGGCGACGTTCACCTTCAGGATCACCCCCGCCACCCGCGGCGCGATATCGACCGACTCGGCGGCGGTGAGCACGCCGATCAGCCTGATCGGCGCGGCGTCGGGCGCCGCGACGCTCGCGTCCCGCGCGACCTCGGGGTGGAGCTGCGGCGGCGGGTTCACCGCCGCGCGGTCTCCGGTACACGACGCGAGCACCCAGACGATGACCAGCCGGTTCACGACGCGCCCTCCGCCTTGAAGTTCTGATCGGCGACCAGCGCCGCGTACGCACCGCCGCGACGCACGAGCTCGTCGTGCCGGCCGACCTCGACCAACCGACCATCCTGCATCACGACGATCTGGTCGGCGCGCATGATCGTCGACAGCCGGTGCGCGATGATGATGCGCGTGGCGCGAAGGTCACGAAGCTGCTCCATCACGACCCGCTCGGTGGTCGCGTCGAGCGAGCTCGTCGCCTCGTCGAGCAGCAGCACCGCAGGATCATGAACGAGCGCGCGTGCCAGCGCGAGGCGCTGGCGCTGTCCGCCGGACAGCGTCGAGCCGCCATCGGCGACGATCGACTCGTAGCCCATGGCCATCGCGCGGATGTCGGCATCGATGGACGCGCGGCGCGACGCGGCGACGATCTGGTCGAACGACATCGACGGATCGGTGAGCGCGATGTTGCTGCGGATCGAGCCCGCGAAGATGAACGGAGATTGCGGCACCATCCCGAGCTGCTGTCGCAGCAGCTTGTGATCGAGCTCGCCGAGATCGTAGCCATCGAAGATGATCCGGCCCTCGGTGGGGCGGTGGAGCCCGACCAGCAACGCTGCGAGCGTGGACTTTCCGGAGCCCGACCGACCGACGATCGCGATCGTCGAGCCGGCTGGCACGACGAGGCTGACGTCGCGGACCACGAGCGGATCGTTGGGCCCGTACCGGAACGAGACGTGGTCGACCTCGATCCGGCCGGTCAGGCGGGGGGGCGTGACCGTGCCGCTGCGACGTTGCTCCGGCTCCGCGGAGAGCACGTCGTCGATGCGCTCGACGTAGCTGCCCAGCAACTGGAGTTGCAGGACGCTCGACATCAAGCTCGCGAGTGGGGTGAGGAACCCGGCGGCCAACGCCGTCGTCGCGAGCATGCCGCCGAGCGAGAGCCCTCCGTCGAGCACGAGCAGCGTCCCCGTGGTGAGCAGGATGAGCGGCGCGGTGGTCTGCAACAGGCCGTTGATCGCGTCGAGCGCCGCCATCATCCGGCTCCGCGACAGCGCGACGTTGAGCTGATCGACGTAGAGGTTGGCCCATTGCTCGAGCGCCCGGTCCTCGGCGCCCGCGATCTTGAGGGTCTCGATGCCGATCAGCATCTGCACGAGGTACGACTGGGCACGCGCCTGGGTCTCGAGATCTTGTGCCGCCAGCTGGCTGTAGCGACGGCGTGACAGCAACAACACGAGCACCTGAAGCACGCCCGCGGCCAGCGTGACGAACCCCATCACGGACGAGAGCAGGAACAGGAGGATCAGATATCCGAGCGCGAGGCCGCCATCGAGCAGCGTCGAGAGCAACGAGGACGTCAGCATCTCCCGGATCGAGGTGTTCGACGCGACCCGCAGCAACAGATCACCCGCCGACCGCCGGTTGAAGAACGCATACGGCAACGACAGCAAGTGCGACACGAAGCCGAAGGTCATCTTGGTATCGAGCTTGGTCCTGAGCTCGATCAGGAGATGCGACCGGATGAGCGCGGCGAGCACCTGCACCGCGACCACGACGCCGAGCCCGGCGCCGACCACGAACAGCAGGCTCTTGTCGCCGCGCGGCACGACCCGGTCGACCACCATCGCGGTCAGGATGGGCAACGCGAGCGCGAGCACCCGCAACGTGATCGAGGTGATGCTGATGCGCGCGACCAGCGACGGTTGCGCGAACAGCTTGGCGAGGTATCGCCAGACCTTGCTGTGACCGGGTGGGGTCGCGACGAACGTCTCCGACGGCTCGAACGTCAGCGCGATGCCGGTGAAGTGCTTGCTGAAGCTGTCGTTGGGGATGACGCGCCGGCCGAACGCGGGATCGACGATCTCCACCGCGTTGCGCCGGACGCGATCGAGCACGACGAAGTGGTTGAAGTCCCAGTGCAGGATCGACCCGGGTGGCAAGAACCGCAGATCGGAGGGCTCGAGTCGGACCGAGCGCCCGCGGAGGCCGAGTTGTTCCGCGCCGCGGACGATGCTCAGGGCGTCGGTGCCGCGGTTGACCCCGGTCGCGGCGCGCGTCTCGTCGAGCGTGCTCGCGCGACCGTGGTAGGCGAGCACCATCGCGAGGCAAGCCGCACCGCAGTCGGCGGCCTCCATCTGCTGGATGTACGGGACGCGGCCACGCGCCCGCCCGCCGATGCGCTGGAGCGCCGCGACGACCTGCGGCGCGACCTCGGGGGCGTCGCGGCTCACTGGAACCTCCGCGTCCCGGGGAGCAGCGCGAACACGATCGGCTCGGACCGCACGCGGACCTCGGCGGTGCCGAGCATGCCGTCGTGGTACCGGAAGGTCCGCCCATCGACGGTGAACTCGGCCGCGGGCAAGCGACCGCGCACGAGCGCGACCGGCCCCGCGAGGTGCATGCTGTCGAC
>JAPLLF010000509.1 GCA_026387715.1 Pseudomonadota bacterium | reverse complement strand
TCTGCGAACAAGTCAGCGAACGTCTCGTCGGGAAATAGCCGGTGGCTCTCCCGATACAACAAGCCGTAGATTGAGGTCTCCGACACGCGGTCCCGGCAGAACTCGGTGCCAGAGCGGATCGCGTCCTCGGTGGTCGGGGACTTGCCCTGCGTCATTCGCTTATCAGATCAACCGTCGTCGTCGACGACAACCACACAACACCAAACTTCTCGGGGGACGCTAGGGGGGCTGATTCGACGGGCGTTCGTGCGCAGCTCGCTCGCGATCGAGGAGCTCGAGCTCGGCCGCGGTCGGCTGTCCGCAGGTGACCTCGATCCGGCCTTCGACCTGGCGCGCCCCCGTGCACCGCACGTCGAGGAAGCCGCGCCAGTACCCCCCACCCTGCGCCCGCAGACCGGCCTGCCACTTCCGATCGAGCTTCGTGCACGCGAGCACGCTGCCGTCGTCATCCGCCGACGGCGACGCGTGCAGCTCGCCACGGGTGAAGCGGAGCCGCTGCGCGTCGGCGTAGAACAGATCGAGGTACGTGCCATCGTTGCGGGCGTTCGCGCCGACGGCGCACCCGGTGATCGAGGTCGCCACCCCCTCGATCGTCAGCGCCCCGATCGTCCGCGTCTCGACGGGCCCACGGAGGGGTCGCGGCGCGTCTGGGTCGCAGCCGACGAGCGCGACCCACGCGATGATCGTGACCGACGCACGAACACCCCCGAGCGCGCTGATCACGAGGAGCAGCGCGACGAGGGTCAACGAACGCACGCGTCGAGTGTACGACTAGCGGCGGAGGCCGAGCGTCTCGATCAGCTTGCGATAGCGATCGAGGCTCTTGCGCTTGAGATAGTCGAGGAGTGCGCGGCGCTGGCCGACCATGAGGAGCAGACCACGACGGCTGTGGTGATCCTTCGGGTTGTTCTTGAGGTGCTCCGTGAGGTGGACGACGCGCTCGGTGATGAGCGCGACCTGCACCTCGGGCGACCCGGTGTCGGTCGGGGAGGCCTGGAACTTCTTGATGGTCTCTTGCTTACGTGCGGGCGAAACAGACATGATTTCCTCGTAGAAGCCGACGGCTTTGCGAAAGTACAAGTGCCGCGGTCGGGGCGGACTTTGGACTTTTGGGTCTGGACCGTCAAGCGCTTACGGGCGAAACACCCGATCGTAGACGACCCGGCGGTCGACCGGATCGACGTGGACGATCGCATGCAGGGCGCCGTGCTCGTCGATCAGCTGGAACCGCTCGAGGTGATCGGCGCCGAACACCGTCGCCTTCACCTGAACGCCGTTCTGGACCTGCGCGACCATGTCCATCGGGAACGTGATGGACGGCAGGCCGGTGACCGTCGGCAGCGGGACCATCCGCGCGGCGAGCTCGGCCAGCGGGAGCGTCCGGATCTGATCGATCGTGAGCGCCTGATCGATCGTCAGGATGCCGCTCCGGGTGCGGCGCAGCTCGGAGAGGTGCGCGCCGCAGCCCAGCGCGGTGCCGAGATCGGCGACGAGGCTGCGGATGTACGTGCCCTTGCTGCAGGCGATCCGCAGCACCGCGCGTGGGGGAGTGAACGAGATCACGTCGTAGGTGTCGATCCGGATCTTGCGGGCGACCCGCTCGACCTCCTCGTGTCGACGCGCCAGCGTGTAGAGCCGCGCCCCACCCTGCTTGATCGCCGAGAACATCGGCGGGATCTGCTCCTGCTCGCCGAGCCGTGCGGCCACCGTGGCGCGCAGCGTGGCCTCGTCGAACGTCGCCGGTCGCATCCCGGTGATGAGCCCGGTGCGATCGAACGTGTCGGTCTCGATCCCGAAGTAGACCTCGGCGTCGTAGGCCTTGTCGTCGGCGAGCAGGTAGCCCGCGACCTTGGTGGCCTGCCCGAGGCACACCGCGAGCACGCCGGTGGCGAACGGATCGAGCGTGCCGCCGTGGCCGGTGCGCAGGTCCGCGCCACGATCCCAGAACGACTTCTTCACGTCGTCGGCCGCCTGCGCCGACGACCGACCGACGCGCTTGTCGAGTACGAGGATGCCGCTGAGGCTCAGGGCAGCGCGTTGATCCACGTGGTCAGGACCGTCTGCCCGGTCGGATCCACGATCTCGGATCCGGCCTGGGGCATGTGAAACGCGAAGTCGGGGTTGTTCATCCGCGCGATCATCACCGAGCTCGCGGGGTCGTGCGGCGCCACGATCGACGCGGTCGGCGGCAGCGCGGGATACGAGCGCTGAGCGTCGACGCCCACGGTGGTCACGTAGGCAGGGGTGATCGTCGCGGCCGTGAGCTTGGCGGTCTCGAGCCGCAGCTCCATCCCGACGGTGTCGTGCGTCGCCGACGTCGGGTTGTGGCAGTGGCCGCAGTTCGCGTGGAGGTAGCCGAACGCCGCGCGCTCGGTCGCATCGAAGCCGATCGGGAAGAACGGCGCGCCCGTGGTGGCGGGGGCCGCGGGCGGATCGGTCAGCAGCTGCATGTCGACGAGCTTCTGGAGGCTCATGAAGCTCGCGTCGGTCGGCGTGTAGTCGAGCGAGATCGCGCCGACCCCGAGCGCGCGACCGCGATCGTTGACCGGGCCGCGCAGGCCTTCGTGGCACGCGCGGCACAGCGCGCGGCCCGGGATGTCGTGACCGGTGCCGTTGACGTTCTGCGCGCCCTGCGAGATCGGCGTGGTGTCGGTGTTCGCGAGGTTCCACTGATACGAGATGTAGAACCACGACGGCGGCGTGCCGGTGGCCTCGTCGGACAGCTTCTCCATGAAGCGGGTCTCGACGCGGACGCCGTCGCGCGTGAACTCCTTCCACAGCTTGGTGCCGATCGGGAACTTCCAGTAGTCCATGTTGGACGTGTCGATCTTCGTTCCCGGGGGCAGCTGGAACCACCGCCGCTTCGTCGCGCCGTCGGACCACAGCGTGAACTGCGGGGCGTACGCGAACACGCCGGGGGTGATCTGCGTGCACGCGGCGTCGACGCACAACCCGGTCGCCACCAGGTTGTCGGCCGGGGTGCCGTCGGGCATGCCGTCGACGACCGCCGCGTCGAGATCGAGCCCGCCGTCGACCTTGGCGGCGCTGTCGTCACCGCAGGCCGCGGCGAGCAGAAGCAAGGGCAAAGCCACAGAGGTCGCGCGCATGGACGCGCAGTATATCCCCTCCCGGCCCCTCCCGGCGCCTCCCGGCGCTCCCGCGCGTGTCAGGTCTCTTCGTCGGAGGGCGCCTTGATCACGGCCGGCCGATGATCGCTCGCCGTGGGATCCACCGGCGGCTGATGCTGGACGATCTGCGACGGTCCCGTCGGGCGATGGCGGTTGAACGCGGCGTCGAGGGCGCGCACGACCTTGTCCTTCGTCGACTCCAGATCACCCAGCAGGTGGCAGCCGCCCGCGCCGGGATGACCGCCGCCGCCGAGCGTCATGCACACGCGACCGACGTCGACCTTGTCGCTGCGCGATCGCATCGAC
>JAPLLF010000750.1 GCA_026387715.1 Pseudomonadota bacterium | reverse complement strand
CGCGCTCGGCGCCGAGGTCGCCGCGTGGGGCGAGCTCGATCCGCGGTTCGCCCAGCGCGCCGCGGTCGCCGATCAGATCGCGTCGATCGACGGCACGCTGCGCGGTCATGCCGAGCACCGCACCAAGCTCGCCCGGCAGCGCGACGTGATCGTCGTCGATCAGCGGCAGGCGACGCAGCGGCTCGTCGAGGTGAAGGCGCGCGGCGCGAGCTTCAAGAAGAAGCCGACCCTCACGCTCGACGACGCCCGCCGGCTCGAGGACGACGCGCGCGCGAACCTCGCGCGCGCCGAGCAGCTGGTCGCGATCGCGAGCGCCGCCCGCGCCGCGGCGACCGCGCGCGCGGACCTCGACCTGCAGCGGCTGGCGCTGGCCGCCGCGGTCACGGCCGATCACGACGCGGGCCAGGACGCCAGGCGCCGCCACGACGCGGCGACGATGCTGCGCGACGAACGCGCGCGCGTCGCGGCCGAGCTGCGACGCGCCGGGGGTTACGGCCACGCGCGGGCCGAGCTCGTCGACGGCGACCCGTGTCCGCTGTGCGGCGCTCCGGAGCACCCGTGGGCCGATCGCGGCGCGTTCGACGACGTGATCCGGGACGCCGAGCGACGGCTCGCCGAGGTGGTCGGCGCGCTCGACGAGGCGACGGCGACGATCGCGCGCCTCGAGGCCCGCGCGCAGGCCCACGCGGCCGCGGACGCGCGGCTGGTCGCCCAGCGCGCGACGGCCGCGGCGAGCGCCGACGAGGCCGCGCCGATCTGGCGCGAGCAGCTGCGGAGCCTGGGCGAGCTCGCGTTCGCCGACGATCCCGCGTCGCCGTCGGCGGAGCGGCTCGCGAGCGAACGAGCGACGGCCGCCCGCGCGGCCCTCGACCACGCGCGGGCGGCGCGCGAGCAAGTCGCGGCGGCGGTCAAGGCCGCGGCCGACGCGCAGGCCGAGGTCCAGCTCTGGCAGGCCAACGCCGATCAGGTGACGACGCGGCTCGCGGAGCTCGATCGCAAGATCGCCGAGCTCGACGCGACGATCGAGCGCGTGCGGGGCGAGCGCGTCGGCCGCGTCGAGCGCCACGCCGAGCTCACCACCGAGCTCGACGCCGCGGTCACGCGCTGGACCCACGCGCTGCCCGAGGCCGAGCGCGCGGGCTGGCTCGACGACGAGGCGACGGGCGCGAGCCTGCCGCGAGGTCGGTTCGCGCGGGGTTCGCTGTCGATGGCCGTCCCGCGCACCCTGGCGATCCTCGCGGGACCGCTGGCCGCGCGCGCGCGCGGCAAGGGCCTGCGGGCGGACGCGCCCGGCGACGACGCCCTCGTCGAGATCGACGCGCACGAGCTCGGCACCCACTTCGATCGCGCGCGGCTCGCGATGGCCGAGCTCGCGAGCGCGTGGCGGACGCGCACCGAGCGCGTGATCGAGGCCGACGCGGTGCTCTCGCTCGCGCTCGCGGCGCTCGACACCTCGGCGCGGAGGCTCGATCGCGAGATCGCGGAGCACGCGGCGCGCCACGCCGACGCCGAGCGCCGCGTCGCCGCGCTCGCCGTCGAGCAGGCGGACGCGCAGGCGCGGTTCGACGACGCCCGCGTCGCCGCCGGGCTCGACGACGAGCTCGACAGCGACGCGTTGTTCGCGTTGCTCGCCGACTCGCCCGCGCGCGCCGATCAGATCGCCGAGCGGCTCGCCGCGCTCGACCGCACGCTCGCGGTGGCGAGCGGCCTGGTCGGCGAGCGGACCCGGCGGGTCGTCGAGCACGTCGCCGCCTGTCCGGCGCTCGCCGGTGCGGATCCGGAGAACGCGGATCCGGAGCTCGTGGAGCTGGGGGAGTCCATGTCCGCCCTCGCGGGCGCGCTCGCCGCCGCGGGCGACCTCGTCGACGATCCCGAGCGCCCGCAACGCCTCGCGATCGCGATGCAACACCGCATCGACGTGCTCGCGACGACCAGCGCGACCGCGTCCACGCTCGCCGAGCGCCAGGCCGCGCGGCTCGCCGCCGAGCTCGCGGGCGACGACGCCGCCCGTGCGCGCCGCGCCACCGCGCTCGAGCTGCTCGCCGGCAGCGAGCGCGACGCGGAGGTCGATCGCATCCTCGGCGAGGTCATCGGCTCGCACGACGGCAAGCTGTTTCGCAGCTTCGCGCAGAGCCTCACGCTCGACGGCCTCCTCGCGGTCACCAACTCGCACCTCGAGGAGCTCGCGCCGCGCTACCAGCTCGAGCGGGTGCCGCGCCACGATCTCGAGCTGCAGGTCATCGATCGCGATCTCGGCGGCGAGGTCCGCTCGGTGCAGAGCCTGTCGGGCGGCGAGTCGTTCCTCGTCTCGCTCGCGCTCGCGCTCGGGCTGTCGTCGATGTCGGCCCACGACGTCCGCGTGCGCACGCTCCTCATCGACGAGGGCTTCGGGACGCTCGACCCCGCGACGCTCGACGGCGCGCTCGCCGTGCTCGATCGGCTCCAGGCCACGGGCCGCCAGGTCGGCGTCATCTCGCACGTGCCCGCGCTGGTCGAGCGCGTCGGCGCGCACATCCGCGTCGCCCCGCGCGGCGGAGGCCGCAGCGAGGTCATCGTCCACAACTAGGAGTCGCCAGGCTTGCCGGGCGTGGGTCCGCCGGTCCCCTGGACCTCGCGCAGGAACGCCTCCTCGGTGGCGCTCAGCGGCCGCCCCTTGAGGCGCTCGAGCTCGTCGCGCGAGATCCCCCCCACGCTGCGCCGGTGCCGCGCCATGGCGACGTGCGCGCGCCCGATCGACGCGATCACCTCCTCGTAGCGCTCGAACGTCGTCGGCACCCGCTCGGGGTGCGCCTTGAGCTGCTCGGTGATCCGCGCCTCGTGACGAGCCACGATGTCGGCGAGCGGCGTGTTCGGCTTGAGCCGCTCGATCCCGCGCGGGTGCAGGTGGTACACGCTCGCGCGGATCATCCCGCCCGCGTCGACGAACAGCCGCAAGAACGTCCGGTTCTCCGGATAGATCCGCGACATGGTGAGGTCCTCGACGTCGGCGAGCCAGGTGTAGCCGCGCCCGGTCAGCGCCTCGCGCGCGCGATCGTAGAACTCGACGTCGGCCTCCGGAAACGCGACGGCCGAGATCCGCGCGAGCTCGTGCGGCTCGCCGTACACCGCGTCGAGCCGTGCGCGCAACGCGCCCCCGCCGAGGCCACGCGGCTTGCGCATGCCCAGGGCGACGGCCACGACGAGCCAGAGGCCCATCATCAGGAAGAAGACCTCCACGCGGCGATTGTGCCACACGAGGGAGTTGTCGAAAGTAGGGCATGGCCTGCCCGATCACGTTCGACGACGTCCGCGCGGCACGCGATCGCATCGCACCGCACCTGACGGCGACGCCCCTGCGTGGCTACCCGGCGCTCGACGCGGAGCTCGGCCACGGGATCCGCGTGCTCGTGAAGCACGAGAATCACCTGCCGACCAACGCGTTCAAGGCGCGCAACGCGATGTCGGTGATCGCCGGGCTGCCGGCCGATCAACGCCGGCGCGGCGTGATCGCCGCGACCCGCGGCAACCACGGGGCGGGCCTGGCATGGGCGGGCGCGCAGCTCGGCGTGCCGGTCACGATCTGCGTGCCGCACGGCAACAACGTCGAGAAGAACGCCGCGATCCGCGGGTTCGGCGCCGAGCTCGTCGAGGACGGCGTCGACTACGACGCGTGCGTGGCGATCTCTGCGCGGATCGGCGAGGAGCGCGGCCTGGTCACCGCGCACTCGACGAACAACGCGCACGTGATCGCCGGCGCCGCGACCCTGTCGCTCGAGCTGTTCGAGCAAGCGGCGGCGTTCGGAGGGGTCGACGCCCTCGTGATCGCCGTCGGGGGTGGCTCGCAGGCGGTCGGCGCCATCGTCGCCGCGCGTGCCCTCGCCCCCCACGTGCCGGTGTGTCGCGGTGAGCGACGATGCGATCGCCGACGCGATCCGCCTGCTCGTGCGCACGACCCACAACCTCGCCGAGGGGGCCGGCGCCGCCGGCCTCGCCGGGCTGGTCAGCCTGCGCGAGCGCCTGGCGGGCAAGACGGTCGGTGTCGTGCTGTCCGGCTCCAACATCGACGCGGCGACGCTGCGCCGCGTGATGGCCTCAGGCTAGGCAACCAGGGCGCCTGACCATGGACACCGTGCTCTGCATCCACAGCGGCGGCTTCACCGGACGGCAGTGGCGCAAGCTCGCCCAGCTGCTCGCGCCGACCCACCGCGTGCTCGTCCCCGATCTCATCGGCTACGGCGACGCCGACCGCTGGCCGGTCGGCGTGCCGTTTCACTTCAGCCAGGACGTCGCGCGGCTCGCCGCCATGCTCGACGGGCCGACCCACCTCGTCGGCCACTCGGGGGGTGGCTTCCTCGCGCTCCAGCTCGCGCTCGTGCGCCCCGACCTCGTCCGCTCGATCGCGGCCTACGAGCCGGTGGCGTTCGACGTGCTCGACGACGCGGCCCCCGTCGAGATGACGAGCTATCAGCCCGACGCCGACGGCGTGGACGAGTCCTGGCTCGCGGGGTTCGTCGACTGGTGGAGCGGCCCCGGTGCGTGGGGCGCGCTCCCCGACGACACCCGCCGCGCGTTCCGCGCCGTGGGCTGGAAGCTCTCGGAGGAGGTGCGCTCGCTCACGACGGCGCGCACCGGCCGCCGCTACGCCGAGGTCACCGCGCCGACGCTGCTGCTCGGGGGTGGGCGCTCGCCGGCGCTCGAGCAGCGCGTGCTCGACGCGCTCGTCACGACCCTACCGAACGCGCGGCTCGAGCGCTTCGACGACCTGGGGCACATGGGGCCGATCACGCACGCCGCGATCATCAACGCCGCCATCGTGCGGCACGTGGAGGCTCACGGCGCCGCGCGCTGAGCCGGGCGCGGGCGCTCGACCAGGAGCTTGGTCGTGCCGAGGGACGTCAGGAACGGGCGCATCGCGACGATCTCCTCGTCGGCGAACCGCCGCTCCTCGTACGGCGGCGTCTTGCGGTCGCGCTTGTTCATGATGCTGATCGCGTGGGTCGAGTGCGGGAGCCCGAAGAGGTGCCCGAGCTCGTGCGCGAGCGTCCGCGGCTTGGCCACCCCGCTGACGATGATGATCTTCGTCTGCGCGTCGCCGTTCACGCGCCAGGTCACGCCGCGCGCGACGTCACCCGCGACGTCGACGTCGTCGAGCTTGCCGGTCAGGACGACGTGGACGACGCCCCCGCCGAGCCGGCCCCGGGCGACGGCGTCGCGATCCTTGCGCGTCGCGAGGTGCGCGGCCGACCCCGGGAGCGCGTCGGCGCCGACGAGCTCGAAGCTGACGTCGAGCGGCGCGAACAGCGCCTGCGCTTGCGCGAGTTGCTCGGCAACCCACGCCGGCGTGACGACGTAGCCCTCACCGGCTGCCTTCGCGACGTGCAGCTGGATCCCGAAGCAGTGCGCGCGCGCCTGGGCGCACGCGGTGCCCGCCGACACGTAGGCCGCGAGGTCACCCGGCTCGTCGGCCTGCGCGCGGCTGGCGAGCACGGCGACGACGAGCCCGCTGAGGATCGCGATCCGCGGCACGGCTGGAGCATATGACGACGGCGAACGCTCGAGGTGCACTCTCCACGGACACCACCTTCATTGCGGTCCTTGGGCGGAATGTTTTTTGCCGGACCGGTGCAACGCCAAGCGCATGATCGCTGTCGCGTCCCCATGAAGCTCCTCGTTGCACTCGTCTGCCTGCTCGCGACCACGACCGCGGCCCTCGCGGACGAACCCGCCAAGCTCCCTCCCACCAAGGACAACCTCGAAGCGCGGCGTGCCGCCCTCGTCAAGAAGCTCGACGGCCAGGGCTTCACGGTGCTGGTCGAGGCGCCGTTCGTGGTCGTCGGGGACGAGGGCCCCAGGATGACCGCCCACCGCGCGACGGGCATCATGCGCTGGGCGATCAAGCTGCTCGAGCAGGACTACTTCGCCAAGCAGCCCGACAAGATCATCGAGGTCTGGCTGTTCGCCAACGAGAAGACCTACAGGAAGGGCGCCAAGAAGTACTTCGACGACACCCCGACCACGCCGTACGGCTACTACTCGTCGGCCCACGACGCGATGGTGATGAACATCGGGCCCGGCGCCGGCACGCTGACTCACGAGCTCGTCCATCCCTACATGGAGGCGAACTTCCCGAACGTACCGTCGTGGTTCAACGAGGGCCTCGCGTCGCTCTACGAGCGGCCGAGCGAGAAGGCCAACCACATCATCGGGCTGCCGAACTGGCGGCTGCCGAACCTCAAGCGCGAGCTCAAGGCCAAGACCCTGCCGCCGATGACCACCCTGCTCGCCTCGACGCGCGACGGCTTCTACGAGGCCGACTACGACGCCTACGCGTACGCGCGCTACCTGATGCAGTACCTGCAGGAGAAGGGCAAGCTCCGCGCGTTCTACAAGGCGTTCCTCGCCGACAAGCAGGACCCCACCGGGCAGGCCGCGCTCGAGGCCGTGCTCGGCGAGAAGCTCGCCACGTTCGAGCCCACGTGGCGGGCGTGGGCGCTGGCGCTCCAGAGCGACAACCGCTGATCCACGCGGCCCGCGACGTCACGCGAGCAGGTCGGGGGTCGCGAACAGCGCGGTGAGCCGCCGACCACCCACGGTCGCGGCCGGATCTCCGGCACGAGGATCAGCATCGGGCACCGCGCGAGCGGCAAGAACGGGGCGAACGCGGTGTCGATCCCGAACCTCCCGACCGACGTCACGATCGCCGAGCCGAACGGATCGGGTGGCAGCAGCCATGTCGCGAACGCGCGAGCCACCACGGCATGGTGGCGAACGCCGACCGACTCTTGCGATACGCGGGATCGTCGTCGGTGCGAATCCTGCGGCGCTCGCAGCGACTTGCCTCGGCGATCCGCACGCCGGACGGATCCTTGTGGCCCGCGCGCTCGCCTACGCCCGGCAAGCTCGTCGAGAAGCCGAAACGCCGAAGCGGCGAGCAGGCCTGCGCCCGCTCGCCGTCGATCTCCGTTGGGCTCGCCGTCTCCGTCCGTCTCAGCCGCCGGTCTGATGGAACGAGAACGGGTAGTTCACCTGCACGCCGCCACAGCCGCGCGGGGCCGGGAAGCTGACGTCCTTGACCACCCCCGCGACACAGCTCGCCACGCCCGCGTTCCAGCCGGTCGCGGTCGAAGTGCCGACGGTGCCGTCGCCGTTGATGAAGAACGTCACCATCACCGAGCCATCCTTGTCGCCGCCCATCTGCATCAGCTTCGACTCGTAGCAGTAGCCGATCTTCGCCTTCACCGCGTTGATGCGGCGCTTGATGATCGCCTTGTCGAGGTCACCGTTGATGATCGGCGGGCCCGGCTGCACCGGCGGCACCGCGGCCGTGTGGACGCGATCGTCGCCGCCACCGCCGCTGCCGATCCGGTAGTCCTTGCCCACCTTGTGGCCGTCGCCGATCGTGTTGTACGCGCCGCTGCCGACGATGCCGCACGACGACACGCCGAGCGGGCAGCCGCCACCCTTGCCACCCCCGTGCTCGCCGAAGCCCGTGCCGTTCGCGTCGCCATCGGGGCCGTTGATCGCGCCGTGGGTGTCGATCTGGTCGGTCCAGCTCGAGATGTTCGCCGTGCCGGTGATCGACGAGATCGACGTCTGGATCGCCGCGGTCGCGCCGAGCACGCCAGCGGTCGCCGCGTACTCGCGGGCCTCTTCACGCGCCAGCTCGATCTCCGAGGAGGTCTTCTTGATCTTGAGCGCCCCCCGGTCCTGCTGACCCTTCTCGGTCCCCGACTTGCCATCCTCGAACGCCATCTTGCCGCCGCCGCCGTCCGACGCCCCCGCCGCGCCGTCGGCGCCGGTCTCGGGCTTCACCACCTCGAGCTTGTCCTCGTTCGTGGTCGTGTTGCTCTTCACCGAGAGGTCCTCCCGCGAGCCGATCTCGAGGTTGACGCTCGAGTCCTCGACCGGCACGAGCGCGAGGAACGCGACCGCCGCGAGGTGGACGGCGAGCGAGCCCGCGGCGTACTTGAACGGGCGGCCCTCCATCGCGAACAGCGGGTTTCCCTGCGCCACCGGCCTGGCGACCGACGAGATCACGAACGTGGTCTTGCCCGAGGTCGCGCGGATCTTCGCCGACGCGGGGATCGGGAGCTCGACGGCGCCGGCGTACGTGGTCGACGGCGTGCCCGCGACCTGCGCGAGCGGCGTCGACGTGCCATCGACGGTCATCTCGCCGGTCATGCCCGGCGCGAGGTTGAACACGAAGTCGTCACCCTTGGGGGCCACGAGCGCGTAGTCCGCCGACGGGGTGTGCTCGATCGCGAGCGACACGCCCGGCGCGGTGCCGATGCGATACGACGGGCTCTGGCGCTCGCGGCGAACGCGCGCGAGGCCGAGGGTCACGCCGAAAAGGCCGATGATTCCACCGGCCGCCGCCGTGAAGTCGACGGCCGCCGAGCCCTGGTTCGCGCGGTACGCGTGCGCCGGCTTGTGGAGCGTGCGCGTCCACGTCTCGAGGCCCGCCTTGTTGCTCGCCGCGGTCGCGACCGAGAGGCCGAACATCGCGGCCGACGCGACGAGCGCGCTCGCGCCGACGGCGAACATCGCCTTGGTCGTCGCCGAGACCTTGCCGCTGCGCGGGTCCATGCAGTGCTTCACGTCGACGACCGAGTCGCCGAGCAACGCGGCGACTTCGATGACGTTCGTGTTGTTGACGGTGGAGGACGTGGACTTGATAGACGACATGGCGATGCTCTTCTGGACGCGCCGAGCGCGTCCGTACGGCGGTCGGCCCATCCGCGATCGCCGTACGCGCACTCGCGCACACAGCACCGCGGCTTGTCGGCCGTCGCGACCACCCGGCCAATGCCGTCGTAGTCGAAGCTTCCGACAGCGGATTTCGGGTTTGGTTCCCGATTTCGTGGTTGACGATTCGCGCGCAACCAGCCTGGCGCAGCCGTGTCTCGGCCGGTCGCCGTGCCTACACCTCGATGTAGGTAACCCGGTGGTACGGTCGGTGCGATGGGTACCGTGGCGGCCAAGAACACGCTCGACGTCAAGGGGTTACGGGTCGCGCTCCCCGACGGTCGCATCCTGATCGACTCGGTCGATCTCGCGATCGCGCCCGGCGAGGTCGTCGTGTTGCTCGGCGGCTCGGGTGCCGGCAAGTCGACGTTCGCGCGCGTGCTGTTCGAGCGCGAGGAGCTCGACGCCTCGAGCTCGCGCTCCGCCACGCCGAGGGCGAGGACCAGAGCGGCGACGCGGATCCCGCCGCCGCGTGGCTCGAGCGCGTCGGGCTCGATCGCAAGCTCGCCGATCGCGGCACGCCCACGACCAAGCTGTCGGGCGGCCAGGCGCAGCGCGTCGCCGTCGCGCGCGTGCTCGCCAGCCGCCGCAAGCTGCTGTTCCTCGACGAGCCCTCCGTCGGCCTCGATCCGCACCGCGTGCGCATGCTCGCGCGCCTGATCCGGGAGCAGGTCAAGGCGCTCGGCATCTCGGCCATCGTCGTCACCCACGACGTCGCGCTCGCCGCCGGCGTCGGCGATCGGCTGTTCTTGCTGTCGCTCGCCGACCGCAAGCTCGACGAGATGTTCGTCGGCCGCTGGCCGGGCGCACTCGAGGATCCGGGGCACTCGGCGGAGACCCGCGGCAAGTGGATCGTCGAGCTCGAGGCCGCGCTCGTCGATCATCTCGAGGATCACGGCGACACGCCGCCGCCACAGGGCACGCCGCTGCCGGGGCGGGCGCTCGCCAAGGTCGTGCGGCTCGTCGATCCGCTGGTCGCGCCGTTCCGCGTCGCGATGGCGTCGCTCGTGCGTGCGCCGGGTCAGCTCGTGCGGCACCCCGGCGACTTCTTCGTCGTGGCGCGGCGCGTGCTCGCGCAGACCCTGCTCCGCCCGCTCGTGTTCTACGCGATCGTGTCGACGCTGATCGGCTACACCGTGCTGTTCGTGATCAGCAAGGTCGGGGGCGCCGGCATCCGCCCCGACGCGCTGCTCAAGCAGATCGGCGGCAGCTACGTCGTCGCGCTGGCGCCGGCGCTGTCGGCGCTGCTGTTCGTCGCCGCGTCGGGCAGCGCGACCAACGCGTGGCTCGGCTCGATGGGCCTCACCAAGCAGACCCTCGCGCTCGACGCGCTGGGCGTCGACCGGCGCGCGTACCTGTGGGCACCCGCGTGGTTCGCCGCGGCGATCTGCTACCTCGCGGTCGCGTGCCTGTTCGCGCTCGGCATGCTCCTCGGCGGCCTGCTCGTGTGTCGCGCGCACGGTGTCCCCGACGCGTGGAACCTGCTGACCGCGGACATCTTCGACCCGCGCCCGGAGCGCCTGCGCTACGTGTACCGCGCGGCGTTCCTCGTGTGGATGTACGGCTGGGGCATCGCCAGCGACGTGATCGCCAAGGGCGGCTCGCCCAAGCCCGAGGCCGACTCGGTCACCAAGGGCATGACCGCGAGTGTCGTCGCGTGCACGCTGTGGGTCGTCGGCTGGGAGCTCGTCTCGGTGCTGGTGGTGTTCGAGCTGTGAAGGCCCCGATCGCCACCCTCGTCGGCGTCGCGATCGTCGCCGGCCACGCGGCCGCGTTCGTCGGGTTCGCCTCGCGCGCACGCGGCGCCGACCTCGCGGTCGAGATCGCCGCGCCGCTGGCGTCGCCCACGCTCGCGCTCGACGGCAAGGTCCCCGACGCGCTCGCCGCG
>JAPLLF010000345.1 GCA_026387715.1 Pseudomonadota bacterium | reverse complement strand
CCGGGGCATCGCCGTGGGGGCGCCGAGGATGCCCAGGTACTCGGCCGCGAGCACGCGGATCTCGAGATCCTCGTCGGCCAGGTGCTCGACGAGCACGTCGCCGGCCCGCGCATCGCGGCCGACGAGCGGCCGCAGCGCGTCCATCGCCGCGAGCCGGATCGCGGCGTCCTTGTTCGCGAGCGCGCCGAGCATCGGCACGAGCGCGTTCGGATCGCCGGTCGCGCCGAGCGACTTGAGCACCGTCGGCATCGCGACGCGCCCGCGCTCGAGCTCCGAGGCGAGCGCGGCGGTCGCGCGGGGGTCCGGGGACGCCGCGAGCAGCTCGACGACGGTCGTCGGATCGCCGGGGATGCGCCCTTCGAGGTGGCTGACGAGCGCGGGCACGGCCGCCTTGCCGGCGACGGAGAGGCCCTCGCGCGCGCCACGTCGGGCGGAGCCGGGGATCGCGAGGGTGCTGACGAGCGTGCGCATCGCGTCGTCGCCGGCCTTGCCCGCGTTCGGCATCGCCGCGACCTGGCCGAGCGCGTACGCGACCTTGCTGCGATACGTCTCGCTGCCGACGGTGAGCTGCTCCGAGAGGGTGTCGATCGCGTCGATCGCGCCGAGCACGCCGAGCGCGCTGACCGCCGCCGTCTTGATCTCCTCGCGCGGATCGCCGACGAGGCGGATGAGCGCGGGGACCGCGGAGCGATCGCCGAGCTTGCCGATCGCCCGGATCGCCGCGGTGACGATGAGCGGCGCGCCGTCGTTGAACTTCGCGACGAGCGGGATCACGGCGCGGCGATCCCCGAGGGCCTCGAGCTGCTCGATCGACTCGCGCTTGACCTCGGCCTTGTCGTCCTCGAGCCGCGGGATGATCGAGATCACGACCCCGGGGGTGCCGCGCCTGCCGATCGCGCCGAGCGCGCGCACGGCGTGCTGGCGGACGCTGGGATCGGGATCGCCGAGCGAGCGGGTGAGGGCTGCGGTCGCGTCAGGTCCGCCGATCTCGCCGAGCGCATCGGCGGCGCTGACGCGGATCTTCGGCTCGATGTCCGACAACCAGTCGCCGAGGATCGGCACCGCCTCGACGGCGCCGCCGGCGCCGAGGCCCTTGGCGGCGGCCTGCCGGACGCCCGGATCGTCGTCGACGATCGCGCGCAGCAGGTACGGCTTGGTGAGGCTGATGTCGTGCCCGAGGAGGGCGGTGACGGCGTCGAGCCGGGTCTTCGGGAGATCGCTCGCGAGGCCCTCCGCGTCGACCTCCACCGCGCCGACCCAGTCGAAGCTCCACGACGAGGGCCCGGCCAGGGCGCGCGGCGTCAGGCTCAGCCCACCGAGCAACGCGAGCCCGAAGGCAATCTCCAGTCGACGACGTGTCATGCGCAGCTGCAGTATGCCATCACGGTGATCCGGAGCCAGGCTCCTTTGCCAGCACCGCGAGGGCCCACTCGACCTTCTCGCGCACCTTGTCGGGCAGGTCGAGCGCGAGCAGGGCCTTGTACTCGGAGGTCGCCGCCGCGCGATCGCCGCGCTTCCACTGCAGCGCCGCGAGCGCGATGCGCGGGCGCGGGTCGTTGGGGCGCAGATCGCGTGCGCGCTGGAGCGCGATGATCGCGGTCGGGTCGTGTCCGAGGGCGTGGCGCACGAGCCCGAGGTCGTGCCACGCACCCGCGTCGTCAGGCGTCGCGAGGACGGCGGCCTCGAGGTGGGTCGTCGCCTCGTCGAGCTCGCCCCAGCTGATGAGCGTGCTCGCGAAGGTATGGTGCGCGTAGTCGCGGCTCGGTGGATCCGCGGCGGCCGCGATCGCGGCCTGATAGTGGCGGCGCGCCTCGTCGTGACGGCGCGCTCGCTCGGCGTCCTCGGCGAGCCGGATCTCGGCGCGGACGCGCACGCTCGGCGTGGCCGTGGGGGTCGTCGTCGTGGCCGAGCGCCCGCACCCGATCGCGACGGCGAGCGTGGCGACGACGGCGAGCACGTGTCCGTCGAGCCAGGGCGTGCTCACTCGGGCTTCTTCTTCTTGGCGACGCCGATCGATCCCTGGCGGCGAGCGAGCGGGGCGATCTGGTCGATGTCGTCGGGATCGACCTCGTGGGTGGGGTGCACCCGGCGTCGCAGCACCTCGGACTGCTCGTCCTCGCGGCGTTGCAGGTCGCGATCCTCGTCGACCCGCGCCTGGATCTCCTCGAGGGAGACCTCGCGCGTGGGGTCGGGTTGCCCGAGCAACGCGCGCAGCTCGGCCTTCGTCGGCGCGACGACCGGCGTCTCGCCGCCGAAATCATCGTCGATCACGGCATCGATGCGCGCCGCGAGCCCCGACGACCACGGTGGCTCGGAACGCTCCGGCAAGGCGATCGCGGGGTTCGACGCCGGTGCCGTGAGCGGGAGGAGCAGCCGCGGTCGCGTGACGTCGACCTGCTCGGGTGGGGGCCCCACCGTCAACGCGGGCTCGACCATCCTGGGCATCGACTCCATCGTGCGGCCGGACTCGCCGGCGAGCGCCTCGAGCACGTCCATCGACATCTCGAGCGTCTCGGGATCCTTCGCGGGCGGATGATCGCTCCACTCGTCGACGCGCGCCACGCGCGACGTGGGCGGCGGATTCGTCACCGCGTTGTCGAGTTCGTCGCCGGTGAACGGCCGCACCGAGGTCGCTGGCCGTCCCAGGGTCGTCTCGTTCGGCGGACGCGCGCGCGGGCCGGAGGCTTGTCTCGTCCGGGGTTCGGCGCTCAGCGTTCCTCGCGGCGGCGGGATCGTCGGCGAGCGGCGCGAGGGCGTCGGTGGCAGCGTCGCGGCGCGCTTGCGCGCGGGCACGATCGCGTCCGGTGAGAACGGCAGCTGGGTCGCCGCGCGCGGACGGCGCAGCTCGATCACGTCCTCGCCCTGGGCGGCGCGGGGCGGCGGCGTCAGCGCCTCGAACTCGATCGGCGGCGGTTCGCTGGCGCTGCTGGCTGCCGCCACCGGCTCCACGGCGGGGCTGGGCGCAGGGGTGGGTTCGGCAGGCGTGGGCGCGGGCACGACGGGTTCCGCGATCAGCGACGACGACCGGCGGATCGACACCGTCGCGTCGATGGGCGCGTCGATGGGCGCGTCGACCGCAGCGTCGCCGAGCGCGTCTGCGAGGTCTTTATTGGGGCGCGCGAGCTTGCCGAGCTCCGCCGTCTCCGCGAGCGCCGCCACGTCGTCGCCCGGCTTGCCGTTGGACCTGGGCTTGGCGGGTGCGGTGGTCGCGGCACGCTCTGCCGTCGTTCCGGGGCCGCCACGATCGAGCGAGTCGAGCCGTGGGTTCGTCCCCGCGGCCGAGGCCGATCCCGAGAGGACGGCTGCGGCGGCGGCAGCGGCCGCCTCCTCGCGCTGCCACGGGTACTCGATGCGGCCGTGGTTCGCGTGCCGGATCGTGTCGCGCAGCGACTCGGCGATCTTGCGCAGATCGCTCATCGACAGGCCGCTCTCGTCGAGCTGGCCGAGGTGCAGCTTGCCGTAGATGATCCGTTGCACGAGGTTGTCGATCGCCTGCGGCTCGGGCTTCTTGAGCGTGCGCGACGCGGCCTCGACGGCATCGCAGATCGCGAGGATCGCGGTCTCACGGCTCTGCGGTGGATGTCCCGGATAGCGGAACCGCTCGACGGTCAGCCCCCTGGGATTGCCACCCTCGCGCACCTTGCCCCAGAAGTACTCGAGCACCCCGTTGCCGTGGTGCATGTGCATGAAGTCGACGATGCGCTCGTGGAGCCCGGCCTTGCGCGCGGCGACGATGCCCTCGGTGACGTGCGCGAAGATCGCATCGCACGAGACCTCCGGTGGTAGCTGATCGTGCGGACTGGTCTCGCCAGCCTCGAGGTTCTCGATGAAGTACTTCGGTTGCAGCGACTTGCCGAGGTCGTGATAGTAGGCGCCCACGCGCACGAGCCGACCGTTCGCGCCGATCACGTTCGCCGCGACCTCGGCCATGTTCGCCATCGTCAGGCTGTGCTGCCACGTCCCCGGCGAGCGCTCGGCGATCTGCTTGAGCATCGGGTTCGACAGGTCCTCGAGCTCCACGAGCTGGCCGTGCGTGATCTCGCCGACGAGCAGCTGGTACAGCGGCACGAGCGGGACGGCGATCAACGTCGCGATCGCCGGCCCGACGGTCGCGGCGTACCACGGCGAGTGGAGGACATCGCCCAGCTCGTTGGCGGGGAGGTGTCCCTGGGTGAGCAGGACGAGCACGGGATACGTGACCGCGGTACACACCGTCGTGGCGGCACCGGCGACGAGCGTGGCCCGGAGCAGGTGCTTGGGGCGCTCGGCGATCACGAGACCGGCGACGGAGGCCTGCACCAGGAACAGGCACGCGATGCCGAGATCGAACGGACCGATGAAGCTGACGATCAACGCGGCGAGCACGCCGGTGGCGAGGCCGACGATGCGATCGAGGACCAGGGTCGGCACCAGCGCGAACCCGGCGATCGGGACGATCAAGATCGACGCGGTCGTGACGAGCAGGACGATCTTGAGGACCAGCGCGATCACGACGATCCCGGCGAGGCTCACGACCTGCACGCGCGCGAGGCGACCACGGTTGCTGCGCCGCATGTGGTGCGTGAAGATCGAGGCCAGCACGGTGACGAGCAGCAGGTACGCGAGGAAGTTCGTCGTCGGGTTCGTCGTGGCCCGACGATCGTCGACGAACTTCTGGTGGGCGGGGGTCGCCACCTCGCCGCGCTCGACGACGATGCCGCCGCCGCGGGCCTCGGTCTGGGCCCCGGCGAACGGCGCGACACGCACGGTCATGCCGACCGGATCTCCGGCGACGACGTGCGGATCCATCCAGCGATCGGCGGTGATCGTCGGCACGACGAGCAGCGCGAACGCGAGCGCGATCACGATCCCCAGCCACGGCGCGACGCTGGGGCGACGCGGGATGACCTTGGTCAGCGCGCTGCCTCCGCTCACAAGTTGATTTCGAATTCCGCGCGCGTGCGCCCGCTCTTGAGCGTCGGGAACTGCAACCGCGACATCACGCTGCCGATGCAGCCCTGCAGGCCGCCGCTCGTCTTGCCGTTGACGCGGACGAAGTTCACGCGCCCACTCGGCCCATTGATGATGATCTCGATGTTCGCGGCGCCGCCGCCGTTGCTCGCGACGCAGCCGCCGAGCTTCTGCGCGGAGCCCGAGTACACGGAGTAGACGACGCCCATGTCGAGCGTGCTCGAGCCGCCGTCATCATCCTCGTCGGACATGTCGAGCGACTGTGCCTCGGCCGAGTTACGGAACGTCCCCCCACCCACGCCGGGCTTCCCGCCTCCACCAGTGCGTGGCTTCTTGGGAGGCGCCTTGGGCTCGGAGATCTTGACCGCGAGCGTCGCGCCGCCGAGCCCGGCCACCCCGGAGACCTTCGTCACATCCTCGTGACGGACCGCGTTGATGATGAAGTAGACCGCGACCACGACGCCGAGGACGCCGGCGCCGATCACGCCGTAGAGCGCGGCGCCGCGCTTCTTGTCGCGCTTCTGCTCGACGACCTCGGCCTGCGCGCGGCGCGCGTCGTCCCGCTGCTGCTTCGCGGCGTCGACCAGCGGGCCGAGCAGCGGGTGCTTGTCGACGGCGATGCGCGCGCCGTCGTCCTTGTCCATGATGATGTTGCCGGCGACGATGTCGCCCTTGTTGATCTGCTTGACGACGTCCGCGAGGGAGAACGGGCCGTAGTCGAGCTTGCCCTTGCTGACGAGCCACTTCTCGTTGCTGTCGGCGAGCGCGGCGGCCAGCGCGCGATCGACGATCGTGTTGCCGGACGCCGTGGGCGTTTGCGTTGCGAGCTCGGCGGCGAGGCTCATCGCCGCGGGCGCCTCGCCGGTGATCAGCGGCTGCTCGTCGAGCTTGGCGATCATCGACGTCTGCACGGCGCCACCGGACGTGAGCGCTTGGCTGACGACCTCGCCCAGCACGTCGGCGCGGCCGAAGCGCTTGTCGGGATCGCGATGGCACGCGCGGGCGACCACCTCGTCGATCTGGGGCGACAGATTGTCGACGACCTCGCTCGGCCGTGGGCCACCGCGTTCGAGCGGTGCACCGACGAGCGCCTCGTAGAGCAGGGCGCCCACGCCGTAGACATCCGCCCGGCTGTCCGGCGTGCCGCCGGCGATGATCTCGGGCGCGATGTAGCCCTGCTGCGGCAGCAGGCCGAGCACGATCGCCGCGACCGTGCCTTGCGCGAGCGCGAGATCCACCACGCGCACGCGCCCGGAGCGGCTGACGGCCACCGACTCGGCCGACAGCGCGCCGTGCGGGACGTCGGCGATCGCCGTCGACACCCCGGCGATCAGGTTGCCGGTGCCGCGCGCCCCGAAGCCCGCGACCCCGGCGCTCTTCTTCTTGGCGAGCAGGTCGCGGAGGAGCGAGCCGTCGACCTCCTCGGTCGCGATCCACAGGATGTCCCCGGTGAGCCCCGCGGCGAGCGTCTTCACCAGGTGCTTGTGCTCGGGCAGCGCGGCGGCGGTCCGCGTGCCGGCGACGATGTGCTCGCGCACGGCCTGATTCGACGCGAACTGCGGATGGATGACGTAGACGGTCGCGGGTCCCTTGGGCCCGTTGGCCCGGTAGGCCTCCGCGAGC
>JAPLLF010000578.1 GCA_026387715.1 Pseudomonadota bacterium | reverse complement strand
TCCGCGCGACAGCCTGGCGCGCGCCGAGCTCGCGCGGCTCGTCACCTACGCGACCGATCTCGACGCGCTGGTCGTCGATCGCCTCGCGCACGCCGACCAGCTCGCGTTCGACGACGACCCGCGCGTCGTCGCGATCGTCGCCGCGCGCACCGCCACCCCCGATCTCGATCCGGTCGCGGCGGTGAGCGCGGTGATCGACGCCGCCGGCCTCCGCGCGCTGTGCGCCGCGTGGGGCGCGACCGACCAGCGGCTCGCCAACCTCGACGCGCTGCGCGCCCACGCGGTCGCCTACGCCGGCGAGGCGCTCGCGCGCCGCGACGCGCCCAGCCTCGTCGGCCTGCTCGCGTACCTGGGCGAGATGGCCGAGCAGTGGGGCTGGCAGTCGTCGCGCAGCGATCACCAGGCGCTGCTCGGCGGCAGCAACGCCGTCACGATCTCCACCTGGCACGGCGCCAAGGGCCGCGAGTGGCCGATCACCGTGCTCTACGGCCTCGAGACCCTGCGCGAGCCGGTCGCGTTCGGGCTCCACGTCGAGAGCGACGCCCCGAGCTTCGACCTCATGGCGCCGCTCGCCGGCCGCTGGCTGCGCTACTGGCCCAACCCGTACACGACGCCCAACCAGCTCGGCGCGGTCAAGGACGCCTACGACCAGAGCCCCGAGTTCGCCAGCGCCGTCGCGCGCGCCGAGCGCGAGGCCCTCCGCCTGCTCTACGTCGGCTGGACCCGTGCGCGCGATCGCCTCGTGCTCGCCGCCGCCGACGGCAAGCTGCTCGGCGGCCTGCTCGGCACGCTCGCCGCGCTCGACGCGAGCCTGATCTCCGAGCCCGCCGGCGCCAGCGGTGGCGACGTCAGCGTCACGTGGGCCGGCCGCGCGGTCACGATCCGGTCGCGCCCCGCGATGGCCGCCGCCCCCGTCGTGTCGTCCGTCACCGGCGGCGAGATCACGCTCGGGTCGTCCGCTCGTCCAGCGATCGCCGCGCGCATCACCCCGTCAGCCGCTGCCCCCGTGCCGTGCACGATCGGCGAGCCGATCACGATCGGCCCGCGCCTCACGCTCCGCCGCTTTCCCGACATGGAGCACGTCGGCCACGCCGTGCACGGCTTCCTCGCCGCCGATCGGCCGGAGCTCGACGCCGCCACTCGCCGCGAGCTCGCCGTCGGCCTGCTCCGCCGCTACGCGGTCGACACCAGCCTCGATCCCGACGACGTCGTCGCGTGCGGCGCGCGCCTGTGGGCGTGGCTCGCGAGCACCGGCGCGACCCGGCTGCTGCGCGAGTGGCCGATCAGCCATCGGCTCGCCGACGGCGCGCTCGTCGCCGGCACCGCCGATCTCGTCGTCGTGCACGGCACGCAGCTCAGCCTCGTCGACCACAAGACGTTCCCGGGCGACCTGTTCGAGGCGCTGCCGCGGCTCGCGAAGTACAGCGGCCAGCTCGCGCTCTACGTCGACGCGCTCGCGACCACGACGACCGCGCCGATCGAGCGCTGGATCCACCTGCCGATCCTCGGCGTCATGGCCGAGCTTCGCACCCCGCTGGCGTGAGCGAGGCTGACGCTTCAGGTCGACGCCAGCGAGAAGGCCTGAGGGTCACGGAGCGCTGTGAAGGTCTCACCAGCTGGGCCCGCTCTCGAAATTCGGCTGCGGGGGCGGGAGATCGCTCACGTCTCGATCTATCCGATGATCTCGTC
>JAPLLF010000748.1 GCA_026387715.1 Pseudomonadota bacterium | reverse complement strand
CCTCGGCGGGCGGCTCGACGACCGGCGGCTTGAGCGCCACCACGAGGTGGCGGAACAGCGCGCGGGCAGCGCCCGGCGGCTTGCCGGTCGTGCGCTCGCGCTGCGCGGACTCGACGAGCTTGGGCAGCGGATCGGCCGCGCCGCCGGGGAACATCGCCGCGGCGCCGATGCCCTCCTCGATCAGCCGCGTGCGCCAGTGCTCGGCGAGCTGGAGCAGCCGGGGTTCGGCGGCGCCGGTCGCCTCCACGTTGGCGAGCTTGGTCGCCAGCGCCGGGAGATCGACGCCGCGCAGGTCGTTGGCGAGCGCGCGCTCGGCCCGCCGCCGCGCGATGTGCGCGGTGATCTTGCGGGCGCGCTCGACGGCCTCGCGGGTCTGCTCGTCGAGCTCGAGCTTGGCGAGCAACGAAGCGTGCAGCTTCATCAGCGCGTGCGCGAGGCGCGCGGACTGGTCGCCCGCCTGGCGCTGCTCGCGGCGCGCGACTTGTCGTCGGCTCTCGCCGCGGTCGAACCGATCCTTGATCACGCGCGCAGTCTACGCCGAATCGGCGCGTTCGACGCTGATGTCGCTTCGGCTCGATCGACCCCGGGCCTGCGTTCGTGCGGGATCCCCGTATAGTCCCGAGGTGAACCCACCCACCACGCCCCGCCCGCCGCTGCCGCGGGAGGTCGTCGTCCTCGGCTGGGTGTCGTTCTTCAACGACGTGTCGTCGGAGATGATCTACCCGCTGCTGCCGCTGTTCATGGTGGCGGTGCTCGGCGCGACCGCGACCTCGCTCGGCTGGGTCGAGGGCATCGCGACGGGGGTGGTCGCCCTGCTGACCGCGTGGGTCGGCTACCGCAGCGACCGGTTCCAGCGGCGCGTGCCCTACATCCGGGCCGGCTACGCGCTGCCGGTGTTCGGCAAGGGCCTGCTGGTGACGGCGGTCGCGTGGCCGATGGTGCTGCTCGGGCGCACGATCGATCGGGTCGGCAAGGGCATCCGGTCGAGCCCGCGCGACGCGCTGATCGCCGACGTGACGACCGAGGCCGATCGCGGGCGCGCGTTCGGCCTGCATCGCGCGATGGACAGCGCCGGTGCCGTCGTCGGCGTCCTCCTGTCGGCGGGGCTGCTGTGGTGGCTGAGTGGCTCGCCGGTCAAGGATCCGAGCATCACGCAGACCGCGCACACCGCGGCGGCGTTCCGCACGATCTTCGCGATCGCCGCGATCCTCGGGCTCGCCGCGCTCGGCTTCACGTTCCTGTTGCGCGAGGTCCCGCACGCGTCGGCCTCGACGACGACGGCAACGACGGCGCCCCCGGAGCCCACGGGCCTGCGCGGGCTGTCGCGCACGTACTGGCTCGTGCTCGTGATGCTGATGGTGTTCTCGATCGCCAACAGCAGCGACACGTTCCTGCTGCTGCGCGCGTCGCAGGTCGGGCTCGAGCCGTGGGAGGTCGTGATCGGCTACGCGCTGTACAGCCTGGTCTACACGGTGGTGTCGTACCCCGCGGGCGTGCTGAGCGATCGCTACGGGCGCTGGCGCGTGATCGCGATCGGCTGGGTGCTCTACGCGCTGGTGTATTTCGGGCTCGCCAACGCGGGCCACGCGACGATCTGGCCGCTGCTCGCGGTCTACGGCGTGTACATCGCGCTCACCGACGGCGTCGGCAAGGCGCTGCTGTCGGATCACGTGCCGCGCGCGCGCCGCGGCCTGGCGATCGGCCTGTTCTACATGGCGACCGGGCTGACCACGCTCGTCAGCAGCGTCGTCGCGGGTCTGCTGTGGGACAAGGTCGGGCCCGCGGCGCCGTTCTGGTTCGGCGGCCTCGCGGCGGCGGCGGCGGTCGTGCTGCTGCTCGTGATCCGACCCTGGCGCAAGGCATGACCTGGCGCGAGCGCGTCGCCGCGTTCGGGCTCGCCGCGGTCGTCGGCGCGGGCTGCGGGGGCGCGTCGGCGCTGTTCCTGGCCCTGCTCGGCGTCGTGACCGACACCCGCGTGGCGCACGAGGTGCTCGTCTACTTCCTGCCGCTCGCGGGGCTGCTCGTCGGCCTGATCTACGCGCGCTTCGGTGCGGCGATCGCGGGCGGCAACAACCTCGTGATCGACACGATCCACGACGGCGGTCCGGAGATTCCGGCGCGGATGTGGCCGATGGTGCTCGCCGGCACGCTCGCGACCCACCTGTTCGGCGGCAGCGCCGGGCGCGAGGGCACCGCCGTGCAGATGGGCGCGAGCCTGTCGGACTGGATCGCGCATCGCCTGCGGGTGACGCCCGCGCTTCGTCGCCACCTGCTGGTCGCCGGCGTCGCCGGTGGGTTCGGCGCGGTGTTCGGCACGCCGATCGCCGGCGCGGTGTTCGGCCTCGAGTTCGTGGTGCGCGGGCGCATGCAACACGACGCGCTGGTGCCGGCGGTGGTGGCGTCGATCGTCGGCGACCTGACGACGCGCGCGCTCGGCATCGTGCACACCGCGTATCCGGCGCCGCCGCACCTCGCGCTCACCCCGCTGGTGTGCGCGCAGTGGATCGTGTTCGCGGTGGCGATCGCGCTCGTCGCGA
>JAPLLF010001049.1 GCA_026387715.1 Pseudomonadota bacterium | reverse complement strand
CGCCCTCGGGGGCGCCGCCAATGCCGAACAGCACGTCGATGCCGGACTCGGGGTTCGCGGTAATGACCGCGCCGGAGACATCGCCGTCGCCGATCAGGCGGATGCGCGCGCCGGCCTGGCGGACTTCGTTGATGAGCGCCTCGTGGCGCGGCCGCTCGAGGATCACCGCGGTGAGCTCCTGGACCCGCTTGTTCTTGGCCTTGGCGATGCGCTGGAGGTTCCAGGTCGGCGACTCGCGCAGATCGATCATGCCGCGCGCCTCGGGGCCGACCGCGATCTTCTCCATGTACGTGTCGGGCGCGTTGAGGAACTGGCCGTCGTTGGCGATCGCGATCACGCTGATCGCGTCGGGCGCGCCGGTCGCGCACAGGTTGGTGCCCTCGAGGGGGTCGACCGCGATGTCGACCTTGATGTGGTCGCGGTCGTCCTTCCAGCCCGCGCCGACCTGCTCACCGATGTAGAGCATCGGCGCCTCGTCCCGCTCGCCCTCGCCGATCACGACCGTGCCGCGGATGTCCATCGAGTTGAACGCCTCGCGCATCGCCTCGACGGCGACGTGATCGGCATACTTGCGATCACCCTTGCCCATGAGCCGCGCGGAAGCGATCGCGGCGGCCTCGGTGATGCGGACGACTTCGAGTGCGAGGTTGCGGTCTTGCATGCCGCAAGTTTGTATCACGTGACGATCAGCCAACGATCGCGGGAATCGCGGCGCGGAGCACCTCGGGGACCCCGCGCGGACGCCCGTCCTTGCCGATCACCGCGTGTCGCGTGAACCCATCGGCGAGCAGCGCGTCGCCGCGGCGGACCTGGTAGGCGAACCGGATGGAGGCCCCGCGTAGCTCGCTGACCCCGACCTCGACGTCGAGGACATCCTCGTAGAACGCGGAGCGCTTGTAGTTGCAGTGGGCCTCGATCACCGGCAGCGCGATGCCCCAGGCCTCGAGGTCCTTGTAGGACTTGCCGAGCGAGCGCCAGTAGTCGGCGCGCGCGCCCTCGAAGTAGCGGAGGTAGTTGGCGTAGTACACGACCCCCATCTGGTCGGTGTCGCCGAAGATCACGCGGATCTGGTGGATCACGACGCGATCCGGATCACGCGGGTCGGCTGGCGGACGAACGCGAGCTGATCGATCTCGGCGAGCGCGGCGCGCAGATCGCCCTCGCGCGCCTCGTGCGTGAGCACGACGACCCAGACCGGATCACCCGACGTCTGCACGAGCTGGGCGATCGAGACGTCGTGCGCGCCGAGGATCGTCATCACCTGCCCGAGCACCCCCGGCTTGTCGCTCACGCCGAACCGCAGGTAGTAGCGCGTGGTGATGTCGGCGATCGGCCGCAGCTGCCGCGCCGGCGGCAACGGCCGCGCGGAGGCGACCCCGGCCGCGCGCAGGAACGTGTTGCGCGCGATCTCGATCATGTCGGACACGACCGACATCGCCGTCGGCAGCATGCCCGCGCCCGCGCCGTAGTACATCGACGGCCCGAGCGCGTACGACTGCACGTAGACCGCGTTCTTCGCGCCGGACACGTCCGCGAGCAGCCAGTGCGCCGGGACCAGCGCCGGGTGGACGCGACACTCGACGGTGTCGCCGCAGTCGCGCGCGATCGCGAGCGGCTTGATCACGTAGCCGAACTTCTCGGCGTGCTCGAGGTCGACCGGCTCGACGACGTCGATGCCGTCGGTCGAGATCGCGAAGGCGTCGACCGGCCCGAAGCAGAGCCCGACGAGGATCGCGAGCTTGTGCGCCGCGTCGCCGCCGCCGATGTCGAGCGTCGGATCGGCCTAGGCGTAGCCGAGCGCTTGCGCCTCGCGCAGGATCTCGGCGAACGGCCGCCGCGTCTCGGTCATCGTCGACAGGATGAAGTTGGACGTGCCGTTGACGATGCCGATCAGCGACTGCACGCGATCGCTCGCGAGGCCCTCGCGGAGCACGCGGATGATCGGGACGCCGCCGCACACCGCGGCCTCGTAGTAGACGTCGACGCCGGCGCGCTCGGCGGCGGCGAACACCTCCGCCCCGTGCTCGGCGAGCAGCGCCTTGTTCGCGGTGACGACGTGCTTCTTCGCGGCGATCGCGGCGAGCACGGCCGTGCGCGCGGCCGTGACCCCGCCCATCAGCTCGCACACGATCGTCACGCCGTCGGCGTTGATCGCCGCGTTCACGTCCGTCGTGAGCAGCGCGCGCTCGACGTGGACGACGCGCGGCGCCTTGGCGACGTCGCGCACGGCGATCGCGCGGATCTCGAGGCGGGCGCCGAGGCGCGCCTCGATCGCCGCGGCGTTCTCTTCGAGGAGCTTGACGACCCCGCCGCCGACGTTCCCCAGGCCGAGCAATGCAACGCCGATCGATCTCATGGCCGCGCACTCTACCCCGCCGGCGTAGTACAAGACGCCTATGACCGAGATCGTCTGGGTACACGCACGCGAAGTGCTCG
>JAPLLF010000251.1 GCA_026387715.1 Pseudomonadota bacterium | reverse complement strand
CTGTACGCGCACTCCATCACCATGGCGTGGAGGACGTAGGCCGCCGCCTCGGGATCGGGGACCTTCGAGACCGCGCCGATCAACATCGCGAGGCGCGAGATCGAGAGCTGGTCGATCGCGCGGCGCAGCTCGGCGACCGCGGGATCGCGCAGGCTCATCTCGAGGAAGCTGCGCGACAGCGCGGGGCGGAGCAACACCATGTCGAGGACGACGGTGAGGGAGACGTCGATCGTGTCGCGCCGGTTCTTGCCGACGAACGCGGCGGCCGTGAGCCCGCCGATCGATTGCGCGTAGCCCTCGAGCATCGAGCGCCGCGCGACCTCGAGGTAGATCACGTGCTTGTCCTCGAAGTAGCGATAGAACGTGCCGACCGACACCTCGGCGCGCAGGGCGATCTCGGGCGTCCCGACCGCGTCGTAGCCGTGCTTGGCGAACAGCTCGGTCGCGGCGTCGATCAGCGCGAGGTAGCTCCGCCGTGCGCGGTCCTGGCGAAAGTCGGGCTCCTTCGTCGCGCGCAGCACCGCTTCCGGATCCGCCAGGAATGGCTGCGACTGCGCACGCGGCTTGCCCACGGCATCTAGAATGCGCTTGACCGCTGCAGCCGGCTAGCTCAAAGTGAAGCGGGTTTCACTTTTGGAGGAACAGATGGCGCATCAGACGCTCGCAGGTCCGTCGATCGAGACGCTCGAGGCCATGCTCGATGTCACGTACACGTGGGGCTACCAGGAAACCCGCGCGAAGCTGCGCGACCTCTACGACAAGGCGTGTCGCGCGCAGTGGATCTCCGACGACGTGTTGCCGTGGGAGACCGACGTCGACCTCGACCGTCCGATGGGCCCCGAGCAGCTGATGCCGCTGTTCGGATCGGACATCTACAACAAGCTCGACAAGAAGGAGAAGGAGAACCTCAACCGCGAGACGTTCTCGTGGACGCTCTCGCAGTTCCTCCACGGCGAGCAGGGCGCGCTGCTCGCGACCGCGCAGATCGTCGACAGCGTGCGCGATCTCGACAGCAAGCTGTACGCGGCGACGCAGGTCGTCGACGAGGCGCGCCACGTCGACGTCTACAATCGCTACCTGCACACGAAGATCGGGTTCTCGTATCCGGTCAACCCGCACCTCAAGACGTTGCTCGACATGATCCTGACCGACAGCCGGTGGGACATGAAGTTCCTCGGCATGCAGATCATGGTCGAGGGGCTCGCGCTCGCCGCGTTCGGCATGATCCAGAAGAACACCGAGGAGCCGCTGCTCAGGGCGCTCACCTCGTACGTGATCGGGGACGAGGCGCGCCACGTCGCGTTCGGCGTCCTGTCGCTGCGCGACTACTACCGGGAGCAGCCGGAGGCGGTGAAGCGCGAGCGCGAGGACTTCGTCTACGAGGCCGCGCGCCTGATGCGCGATCGCTTCTTGTTCCAGGAGGTCTGGGAGAAGACCGGCCTGCCGACCAAGGAGTGCATGAAGATCGCGGTCGACAACCCCGGGCAGGTGATGTTCCGGCAGCTGCTGTTCGCCAAGATCGTCCCGGCGATCAAGAAGATGGATCTGCTGTCGGATCGCCAGCGCGTGCGCTTCCAGGAGCTCGGCATCCTGCAGTTCGAGAACTGGGTCGACACCGACTTGGACCAGTCTCCGACGGGCGCGACCTCCGCACGCTTGCTATAAGCGGGAGATGCTACGCGCCGTCTCGCTCTCCCTCGTGGTCGTCTCCCTCACCTTCACCGCGTGCAAGAAGGACGACGCCGGCAAGCCGGCCGCCGCGCCGCTCGGGACCGTCGGCGCGGATGGCATCCGGCACATCTCCATCGAGGCGAACAATGATGGCTACACGCCCGACAAGATCCCCGGCAAGCCCGGCGAGAAGCTGATGCTGGTGTTCACGCGGACCGCCGACTCGTCGTGCATCGCCCAGCTCAAGGCGCCCGACGGCAAGCTCTACGATCTGCCGATGAACAAGCCGATCGAGGTCGCGGTGACGGTGCCGACCTCGGGGCGCGTCGAGTTCGCGTGCGGGATGGACATGGTCAAGGGTGTCGTCGTCGCCGATCCGCGGTCGTGATCACCGCGACTTGAAGCTCACGACGAAGCAGGCGGCGACGGGCGCGCCGTCGTGCTTGTACGGCGCGTAGCGCCACGTGCGCATCGCGTCGACGAGATCCGCCGCGGCGTGACGCTCGAGCCTGGTGATCGGATCGACGGTGGTGACCTTGCCCACGACGTCGATGCAGACCTTGGCCGACACCATCGCGGGCAGGTCGGTCTGCTTCGTGGCGAGGCGAGGCGTCTCGCCGGACAGCTTGGTCACGGTGTTCGGGGCGACGGTGAGCGGGCCGACGATCGATGGTTTTGGGAGGGGAGGTCTCGTCGTCGGCAACGTCACGATCGACGGCGTCGTGTTCGCGGGGTGATCGAGCCCGGTGGTCACCGACGACAGGCCGGCGTCGATCGCCAGCACGGGGGCGTCGGGTGGCGGCATCGTGGGTGGCGGCGTCGGAGGTGTCGAGGGTGGGAGCGTCGGCGGCGTGGGCGTCGCGGGATGGGCGCGCACGCGCGCGCGCTCGCGCAGCTTGATGATGTCCGGCGCCAGCTCGAGGCTGGTGCTCGGCGTCGCGGTGAGGGCCTGCTTCCAGACCTCGACGCCGTTCTCGCGGAGCACGATCGCGTGCGGCCCCGGCGCCAGCGGGACGCGGAGCGGCGTGCGCTGCTCGAGCGCGACGCCGTCGAGGACGACCTCGAGGCCGCTCGGGGTGGAGCCGAGGATGAGGGTCGCGTCCACGCGCGCCGGATCCACGGCGACGTCGAGCGGGTCGAGGCGCCAGCGGAAGTTCTGCTTCTCGTTCGCGTCGACGCTCACGTTCGCGAGGTACGGCTTGAACTTCGGCCGCTCGATCGTGATGTTGTAGTCGCCCTCGGGGACCTCGGTCGACCACGGGGCGCCCTGGTGCGACGGCATCCCGGCGATCGTGATCGTCGCGTCGGACGGCTCGATGATGAACGTCAGCTTGCCGGGCCGCTTCACGACGACCTCGGGGGGCGCCTCACGCGTCGGCACGACGGCGTCGGTGCCGCGCGTCGCGTAGAGCGTCACCGCCGTCGCCGCGCCGCCAGCGATCAGCAGGAACACGACGAGCTTCCACGCCTTGCGTGGGGTCGGCCGGTCGCGATCGACGATCGCCTGGCCGATCGAGATCGCCGGCGAAGGCGATCGGGGGCGCGGGGTCGGAGGGCGGATCGCGAGCGCTGGATCCCGGAGGTCGGGTGAGCTCGGCGTCGACGGTCGACGAGGCGGCGCGAACCCGGGCTTCGTCGACGGGATCTTCGCGCTGGTGGGCTGCGGGGTGGGGCGCGACGGGGGTGGCGTCGACGGCCGCGTCGGGACGCGCGTTGGGGGCGCGTCGTCGCTCGGGAGGCTGTTGATGCCGTCCTGCGCGTCGACCGGCACCGGGGTCGCGCCACGGATCTGGGCGCCCACCAGCGACGGCACGCTCGGGCGGGTCGCGCCGTGGCTCGGTTGCGGCGTGGGGATGTCGTCGTCCCCCTCCAGTGGCGCCGCGAATGCGAGGTGCTTGCCGGACACGTCGGGGATGTCGTCGAGCACGATCGGCCCGGCGTTGTCCTCGGGCTCGGCGCCACCCCACGCGACCTCGACCGCCTCGTCCTCGTCGGCGCGCGTCGGCGACACCCGCTGGCCGGCAGGTGGGGTCGCGCGGCGGGTTCCAGGGGCCTTGATGAGCGGCGTGACGATCGCGTCGCCGATCGGGGCCTCGACGGCGAACGCCCAGTCGAGCCAGCCCGCGACCTCGCGGTACCCGGTCTGCAACGCATGACGGATGCGGAGATCGATCAGCGCATCGCGCATCTCGCCGGCGTTCGCGTAGCGCTCGTCGGGATCGCGCGCGAGGGCCCGGGCCACGATCGCGTCGAGCTCCGGCGGGCAGGCCTGGTTGAACGTCGACGGCGGTAGGATCTCGCCGCGCTGGACCTTCAGCAGCGTCTGGTACTCGTTCTTGCTCGCGAACAGCGGCCGCGCGGTGAGCAGCTCGTGCGCGATCACGCCCACCGCCCACAGGTCCGAGCGGGCATCGAGGTCCTTGCCCGCGATCGCCTCGGGGGCCATGTACGCGAGCTTGCCCTTCACGCGGCCGGTCTGCGTGCGGAGCTGCGAGCTCTGGGCCTTGGCGATCCCGAAGTCGATGATCTTGAGGTGGCCCGCGCTGGTGATCAGGAGGTTCGACGGCGAGATGTCGCGGTGAATCAGCTTGAGCGGGTGACCGTCGTCGTCGACCTTGTGATGCGCGTAGTCGAGCGCCTCGCACAGCTGGAGGAGCATGCCGACGGTCGCGTGGATCGCGGGCGGACCGGTGACCTTGCGCGCGTGGCGGAGCACGCGACGGACGTCGCGGCCGTCGATGTACTCCATCGAGATGAAGTACGCGGTGCCGACGCGCCCGAGCTCGAAGATCTGGACGATGTTGACGTGGTTGAGGAGCGACGCGAGCTTGGCCTCGCGCACGAACGACTTGATGAAGCTCGCGTCCTCGGCGAGGTGCGGCAGCAGGCGCTTGAGCGCGACCACGCGCTCGAAGCCCTCGATCCCACGCTCGAGGGCGCGATGGACCGTCGCCATGCCCCCGACGCCGAGGCGCTCGTAGACGAGGTATGGCCCGAACTGCTCTTCTTCTGCGACGTCGACGCCCATGGCGCAGTGCCTGGGAAAATGTCGCACGGACCCATCCCCGGCGACACCAATTCTCCTTCAATCCCCCCGATTCCCCCTAACCCTCCCTGAGCCACCTGTAACGCCTAGCTCTCGTCGGGCGTCTTCACGTCGAGCGTCAGCGCGTGGATCGTCCGATCCTTGAGCTCGGCCGCGAGCGCGCCCATCACGAGCCGGTGCCGCTGCATGAGCGACTGGCCGACGAACGCCGCGGACACGACGCGCGCCTTCCAGTGATCCTCGGTGCCGGTCAGATCTTCGAGCGTCACCTCGGCATCCGGGAGGGCGGCGCGGATCTTCGCCGTGAGCGCGTCGGGCTTGATCACGAGATCAGCCCGAGCTCGCGCCCCACGGTCCCGAACGCGGCGAGCGCGGCATCGATGTCGGCCTCGGAGTGCGCCGCCGAGATCTGCACGCGGATCCGCGCCTGGCCCTTGGGGACGACCGGGAACGCGAACCCGATGACGTAGATGCCGTGCCCGAGCAGGCGCTGCGCCATGTCGACGGCGAGCTTGGCGTCGCCGAGCATCACCGGCGTGATCGGGTGGGTGCCGGGGCGGATCGCGAGGCCGAGCTTCGTCATGCCCGCGCGGAACCGCGTGGTGTTCGTCTCGAGCTTGTCGCGCAGCGCCGTCGATTCGGAGATCAGCGCGATCGCCGCGAGCGAGCCACCGACGATCGGCGGCGCGAGCGTGTTGGAGAACAGGTAGGGGCGCGAGCGGTTGCGCAGGAGGTCGACGATCTCCTTCTTGCCCGACGTGAAGCCGCCCGACGCGCCGCCGAGCGCCTTGCCGAGGGTCGACGTGTAGACGTCGACGCGCGCCATGCAGCCGCGCAGCTCGGCCGAGCCGCGACCAGTCTTGCCGACGAAGCCGGTCGCGTGGCTGTCGTCGACCATCACCATCGCGCCGTACTTCTCCGCGAGGTCGCAGATCGCGTCGACGCGCGCGATGTCGCCGTCCATCGAGAACACGCCGTCGGTGGCGACCATGCGAAGGCGCTTGTTCTGCGTCGCCTGCAGCTTCGCTTCGAGATCGTTCAAGTCGTCGTGTTCGTAGCGATGCCGTTCTGCCTTGCAGAGCCGGATGCCGTCGATGATCGAAGCGTGGTTGAGCGCGTCGGAGATGATCGCGTCCTGCTCGCCGAGCAGCGTCTCGAACAGGCCGCCGTTGGCGTCGAAGCAGCTGCCGTAGAGGATCGTGTCCTCGGTCGACAGGAAGGTCGAGATCGCCGCCTCGAGCTCCTTGTGGCGATCCTGCGTGCCGCAGATGAACCGCACGCTCGACAGGCCGTAGCCGCGATCGTCGAGCGCGGCGCGCGCGGCCGCGATCACGCGCGGGTGGCTCGACAGCCCGAGGTAGTTGTTCGCGCAGAAGTTGATGACCTCCGCGCCGTTGGTCTGGATGTGCGCGGCCTGCGGGGAGGTGATCTGGCGCTCGCGCTTCCACAGCCCGGCCGCTTCGATCTCGGCGAGCTGCGTCGCGTAGACGGACTTCGCGTTCGTGTACATGGCCGTCAGATACCACGAGGGACGAGCGCGGCGGTCAGCACCTGGAGTTGCTTGGCGTCGGGCGTCCGGCCGGCGTAGCGCACGCTGGCGACGCACCCGGCGGGCAAGGTCGCGAGCTGCGCCGCGACCTTGGCGGTGACCGGCTGCTCGCGCGGCGAGCGGGGCAGGGTGATCGTGAGCCGCGCGAGGCGCCCGTCGTCGTCGCGATCGAAGCGGAAGCGGCCGAGCTCGATCGTCTGGAGGTGCGCGTGGGTCGGGCCGGTGACGGCGGCGTACCAGTCGCCGAGCCAGGCCCGGCCGAGCGAGACCGTGAGCTCCCGCAGGCGACCGAACAGCGCCGTCGACCACAGCCACGCGTGGTCGGCGGGGTGATCGTAGATCTGCGAGGTCTCGAGCCGCGCGAGGTTCGGCGGGGCGTCGCGGGCGTTCAGCAGGTTCTGCCAGCTGCGCTGGAGGTGCATGATCTCGAGGGTGCGCAGCCAGCGCACCTCGCGCGACCAGATCGCGGGCGCGAGGGCGAGCTGGACGTTGCCGAGCGCGCACAGCGACGGCATCGCCCCGAAAAGCTCGACGGGCAACGGCAGGTTCCAGTAGGCCGTGTCGATCCGCTCGACGGTGTTCCACGCCGGATCACCCACGAGCGGCGGGAGCAGGTGCGCGTGCTCCGCCGACAGGTGCAGCGCGACGAGGAAGCCATCGCGGACCTGCGGCAGCATCGCGACCTTGGCGAGCGGCGCCCACCACGCGACGCTCGCGAGCTCGAGCTGGCGCGCGTGCTCCACCGGCGTCAGCGGTCGATCGCGCGCGAGCACGTCGAGCGCCATGTGCTCGCCGCGCGGGTCGCCCAGCTCGAGCAGGGCGTCGCGCAGCACGTCGCGCAGGTCGGGCCGGGCGGGCTCGGCGAGCACGGCGTCGATCAACGATTCGATCGAGCGGGTGCGCGGCGTCGACGGCGTGGCGAAGCGGGCGAGCTGCGCCGCGGTCGCGGTCGGCACCGCCGGCAGCACGAGCTTGTCGCGGCGCTTCGTCATCCCCCGGATCGCCGCGACGTGCGGCGCGCCGAACTGCCGGCGCGCCCAGATCGCGGGGAAATCGAGCGCCGCGAGCATCGCCGTCGCGCGCGGATCGGCGTGGTGCGCGAGCGCGGCGAACACCGCGTCCCAGAAGCCGTGCGCCGTCGCGTTGTCCCACGACGGCCGCGCCAGCGCGTCCACCAGTGGCTCGGTCGTGCGCGGATCACGCGGAAACCTGGCGAGCGCGCGCACCATGCGCGACGGCACCAGCGCCGATTGCCGCCGTTGCAGCGCGTGCGCCAGGAGCACCGGCAGATCGACCGGATCGCGCGCGGCGAGGCGCTCGTCCCACGCCACGTCTTTGGCCATCTGGGTCTTGCCGGCCAGCGGCGGCACCTTGATCCCCATGGCCACGCGCTCGAGGTGGGCGGCGAGCTCGGGCAACGGGGCGGTCCGCCACTCGTCGAGGAGTGCGTGGAGGTCCACGGCGCTCAGTGCGACGACAGGATCGCGCCGAGCTCGAGCATGCGGCGGATGCGCGGCACGAGATCGTCGGTCATGCCGTCGAGATCGAAGCGCTCCTTCCAGCCCCAGTCGCGGCGCGCGGCGGCGTCGTCGATCGCCTTGGGCCACGAGTCGAGGATGCCCTGGCGGATCGTGTCGGGCTTGTACGTGAACTTCGCGTCGGGCAGCAGCCGCCCCACGCTCGTCGCGATCTCGTCGGCGCGTGGCGAGAACGCGGCGATGTTGTAGATCGTCCGCGTGAGCTTGCTGCGGTCGGCCATCGCGAGCTCGAGCAGCGCGCGCACACCGTCGGGCATGTACATCAGCGGGATGCGCGTGTCGGCGCGCGCGAACGCCTCGTAGCCGTTCTTGCGCACGCCGTCGACGTACATGAACAGCGCGTAGTCCGACGAGCCGCCGCCCGGCATCGCCGCGGAGATCAGGCCCGGAAAGCGCACGCCGCGACAGTCGATGTCGTAGCGCTTGCGGTAGTACGCGCACAGCAGCTCGCCCGCGACCTTGGTGACGCCGTACATCGTGCCCGGGTGGAGCGGCGAGTCGTCCGGCGCCGGATCGGGCAGGGGGCCCGACGGCGGCGGCCCGAACACCGCGATGCTCGACGTGAACATCAGGCGGTTCACGCGCGCGCGGCGGCAGGCCTCGAGCACGTTCCACGTGCCGGTCTGGTTGACGTCGTACGCGAGCCGCGGGTTCGCCTCACCGCTCGCCGACAGGATCGCGGCGAGGTGGAACACGAGCTCGGGACGACACTCGGTGAACAGGTGCTGCACGGCCGCGGCGTCGGTGACGTCGAGGCGCTGCCAGTCGCCGCCGGCGTGCGCGTGGCTCGGGGGACGAGGGGCGAGGTCGGTCGAGACCAGCTCGTGGCCTTCGGCGACGAGCGCGCCGATGAGGTCGTGACCGATCTGTCCACCCGCGCCGGTGATGAGGATTCTCATGTCGGCGCGGACTATAGCCCGTCAGAGCGTGATCGCGCGCGCGGCGAACCGCGGGCGATACTCCTTCGCGATGGTCTTCGCGAGGATCGGCGCGTAGTCGCGCGCCGGCGCGAGGCCCCACGCGCGCTCCTCGTCGGCCATCACGCCGTCGTCGGTCGCGACGACCTCGTTGGCGGTGCCGTAGGTGCGCTCGAGCTCGTCGAGCATCGCGGGCAGGTGGGCGGTGACGAACGCCGGCACCGCGTCGGCGATCGGCGACGCGAGCAGCCAGTCGAGCAGGTCCCAGCCGAAGTCGCGGTGGCGGACCTCGTCGCGCAGGATCCGGTCGAGCGCGGCGCGCGCGATCGGCTGCGTGCACGCCGCGCGCAGGTGCCGGAACAACGGCACCGCGACGGTCTCGCCGAGGCAGAACACGCGGACCGCGATCCGGAGGATGTCGATCTCGAGCCGCGCGTCGTGGCGTTGCAGCCCGAGGCCGTCGCGCTGGAGGGCGGGTGGCGTGTCGCCCCCGGCGGCGACGTAGACCTCGTGGGACAGCCGCGAGTGCGCGAGCTCGTCGTTGACGATCACGAGGCCCGCGTCGAGCAGATCCGGTGGCGCGCCGGCCTGGATCAGCCACAGCACGAGGTGCTGCGTGATCGCGGCCGACGTGTACTCGGCCGCGATCCGCGCGCGCCACTCCTCCCGGACGCGGTGCAGGCCCGCTACGGGCACGCGATCTTCGTCATCGACGGCGGGTTGCACTTCGCGTTGGGCGCGCACTTCGGCGCCGGACGATCGATGAAGCAGGGCACCGCATCCGCGCGCTGCTCGCCGAGCACCAGGTACTGGACGATCGTCATCGACGCGTGATCCGCGAGGTTCGCGGGGCACGCGTATGCGGTCGGGCGCGGCGGATTGCACGACGCAACCGCCTCGCCGGGCTTGGAAGCGGGCATCGCGCACGCGTCGTTGTCCATCGCCGTGCACGAGGTGCCGTTGCGCGTGATGTTCCAGTGGCGCGTGGTCGACGCCGCCGGGCGCGGCGTCGGATCCTTCGGCTGCGTGGGCGTCGGCTCGACCTTGGGCGGCGTCGTCGTCGTCGGCTTCGGTGGCGGCGGGTTGGTGATCACCGTCGGCGTCGGGTCCTTCGGGGTGAGCACCGGCGGGGTC
>JAPLLF010001017.1 GCA_026387715.1 Pseudomonadota bacterium | reverse complement strand
GACGGCAATCCGAGGCCCTCGATCTTTTTCGGCGTCCTCGCGAATCGATCCTAACGGCGAGATCCTCGACGGCGCGACTATCCCGCCGCCCGGCGACCCCAACCGTCAAAACGCGACGGGATCAGGCTGCCATCAACACCTTCATCTACTGCCTTGGCGAAGCAGCGAACCGGTTCGACATCGTCGTGGTGTTGCCGACGGCCGAAAGTAATCGGCAGGACGGCAAGCCAGCGGTCTTCCCAGCAGGGACATATTGGCTCGCGCGTCACGCTCCCATCGAGCTCGTTCCAACAGCAACGTTTTGACCGACAGAGTGCAGGTCAGCTAGACGTGCGAGCCTGGCTCGCGCGTCGCCGCGCATTCCGGAGTATCGGTCGACTCCAGCCGTGCGACTTCACGCGAAGATGCCGTGAACGCTGTTGGTACGTACCGATCGGCGACGTGCCGTCGCAGCAACCCCGGTCGGGGCTTGCCGTGATCGTCACCGCTCAGGGCTTCGCGGCGACATCGATCACGTAGAGCATTTCATCGACGTGCACCGCGGCGCGTCCGTCGCGCAGCGTGATCGTCACGTGGTCCGGTTTGAACGCAGCGCCTGGCAGCGGGGTGTCCCACACGGTCTTGCCGGTCTTGCGCGACAGTGCGAGCAGGCGAGTCGGGTCCGTCGCGTTGCGACCGAACACGATGGTGTAGACGTGCTCGCCATCGGCCGCGATGCCGCTCTCGCGTCCGCCGGTCCGCTGGCCCCACGTGGTGCCGTCGCCGTCGATAAACACCGTCTTGCCGATGACCTCGTCGTGGTACGCGACCGCGCCGACAGGAAAGTGCGCATCTTCGGTACGCCCGGTGTTCCCGGGCCGTACCACGATCTCGCGCAGTCCCGCGTTGGGGCCCAGGAGGCCGAGCAGCGCGCCATCCGCGAAGTGTGCGCGCCGAAGCTCGAGCCCTCCGTCAAGAAGGAGGTACCGACGTTCGCAGAGTGGTTCAAAGGTTCGTTCTGGCACGAGTGGGTGATCGGACGAAAGAACAAGCCGAGCGAGGTGCGGTCGAAGAACATCATCTACGACCTGCACCTCGAGCCGCGTTTCGGTCGGATGCGCCTCGACGAGATCACGACGCCCGTGGTCGCGCGATTCCGCGCGGACCTCGTGGCGAAGAAGCTCGGCGACAAGCGCATCAACAACATCCTCGCGGTGTTGTCCAAGCTGATGAAGTACGCGGTCGACTGCGAGGTGATCGACAAGTCACCGCGCATCGGCATGTTCAAGTGCGAGCGGCCGGAGATCGTCGCGTGGGACTTCGAGCAGTACGCTCGTCTCCTCGCGTCGGCGAAGGTCGAGGGTGAGGAGTGGTACGCGGCGATCTGCCTGTCCGGTGAAGCCGGCCTACGCGTCGGCGAGGTGAAAGCCCTGCGCTGGCGTGAAGACGTCGACATGATCGCGAGAACGATCACGGTGAACTTTCAGACCCGGAACAAGCAGACGACGACGCCCAAGGGCCGCACCCGGCGGACGATTCCGATGACGACGAGGCTGCACGACGCGCTCAAGCGGATGAGTGTCATCCGCGATGGCTTGGTCGTGCGGAACCTCGACGGCTCGGCGAAGTCCGACGACCAGGCCGACAAGGCGATCCAGCGGATCTGCCGCCGCGCCGGGTTGCCGGCTCGGCTGTTCCATACCTTGCGCCACAGCTTCGGAACCCACGCTGCATTGTTCGGCGTGAACCCGTGGCGGTTGCAGGCGTGGTTGGGTCACAAGCGGATCGACGAGACGATGCTCTACGTCCACGTGGCGGAAAGCGCATCACCGCGAGCTTCCCGAAATCGTCCGCGAGAAAGCGCGCGGGATCGACGATCCCGATCAGCGCGTGCTCGCGATGCTGGGAGCGCGCGGCAGCGTCGAACTGACGGAAGTTCGTGGCAGTGGCGTGGCAGTGGCGACTGCCTCGTCGGAAGGAACCGCAGCGATCATCGCTGCTTGAAACGTGCGAGCGGGGGGACTCGAACCCCCACGCGTTTAAGCGCTAGTACCTAAAACTAGTGCGTCTACCAATTCCGCCACGCTCGCGTGTGGCACCTATATCACGAAGTCAGCGGCGACGGTTTCCATAGGTCTCGGTCTGCGAATGGCAGTTCGGGCACAGGAAGCGGAGGTTCTCGACGCGGTTGTCGTTGCTGATGCCGTTGACGTGATCGAGGTGCAGGACGAGCGCGGCGCCGCGCCATTCCTGGATCCCGCACCACGAACACCGGAACGCACGCCCCATCGCACGTAGCCGACGTGCGAGCCCGCGTCCGTCGAGGAACGTGGAGTTCTCCACGAACACGGCGTCGTCGGACCAGCGCTTGCGCGTGTTCGCGCGTGCGATGGACGGATGCGACGCGCTTGTCTCGCCCCGGGACCAGCCGCGCCCCCGGAAGTGGGTCGTGTCGAGCTCGAGCGCGCGGATCCGTCGCGTCAGCTCGCGATGGGCTCGGCCCTCGAGCGGCAACGCGAGCGTCGCGAGCACCTGCGCGACCGACAGGCACCGCGGGATCACGGCCTCGAGCGTGGCGCGCGGGATCGCGGCGCACCGCGCGGCGATCGTCGACGCGGCGAAGTGGGCGATGTCGATCCCGACGATCCGGATCCGCGCGCCCATCATCCGGTAGTTGCCGCCGGTCGCCGGCAGGTCGAGCGCGCGCAGCACACCGGCCAGCGAGGTCGCCTCGGCGACGATCGGCGCGAGCACCGCGCGCGTGTACTTCGATCCACGCATGCCCGGCACCGTACCGACGCGCCCTGACAGTCATCCAGCCACCGGTGGTCACGTCCTCGGTTCGGCGATGGGTTGGGCTCACGCCACAGCTCCGAGCGCCCCTGGGCCCCGAGTACGCGCCCACCGTGTCATCGCCAAGCGCCGGACCCACTGCCCACCTCTCGCGCAGCGCGCGAGGCCCCGGGTTCTACACCGAGGCCGAGGCGGCCGAGGCCATCCACGCTCGCTAGCTGGTGAAGGTCGACAGCAGCACCTCGGTGAGCCCCATGCCCTCGGCCTCGTCGAGCGTGACCGTGCTGCAGATGTCGTGCGGCGCGCCGGCGCGCACCATCTCGTCGTCGAGGATCTTGAGGAACCTGCGCGCCGCGGGATCGCTGCCGACCTGGATGAACGACACCGCGAGCTCGTCCTGCCGCGCGACCCGCTTGGCCGCCTTGATCACCGCGCGCATGACGGCCTTCTCGTCGTCGGGCGCGCCGTCGGTGACGACGAGGATGGTCTCGGGGCGCGACGGCCCCGCCGCCTTGCGCACGAAGTAGCCTGCGAACGCGTGCTCGAGCACCGCGCCGAGGTCGGTGCCACCGCACGGCTCGTGCTCGACGAACACGGTGCCGACGCGGTCGGCGGTCACCCGCTCGTAGCGCCGGAACTTGCTCGCGAACACGTAGAGCGTGAGGCCGTCGGGGTCGAGCTCCTCGCACCGGCGCGCGAACGCCTCGGTGCTCTCGCGAGCGGTGACCCAGCGGCTGCGCGCGCCGGGCTGGTCCTTGGTGGCCATGCTGCCGCTCTTGTCGACGATGATGGTGTAGTCACGATTGCTGAGCATCGAGGTTCCCTTCGAGTGAGGTGGTCCGGGACGAATGGTTGGCGACGAGCGACGCCACGATGGCGCCGCCGAGCGTGAGGGTGACGAGCGCGAGCGACAGCCACGTGGGCATCGGCCACACCACCGCGACGATCATCTTGGTGCCGACGAGGCCGAGCACGCCGACGAGGCCGTGCTTGAGGTAGCGGAGCTGGTCGAGCAGTCCCGCCAGCGCGAAGAACATCGAGCGCAGGCCGAGCACCGCGAACAGGTTCGACGAGAACGCGAGGAACCGATCGGTGGTGACGCCGAACACGGCGGGGATCGAGTCGAGCGCGAACACCGCGTCGGCCAGCTCGATGGTGACGAGCGCGAGCAAGAGCGGCGTGGCGTGGCGCACGCCGCGGCGGACGACCGTGAAGCGGTCGCCGACGAAGTCGTCGGTGATCGGCAGGACCCGGGCCAGCAACGCGCGGATCCGCGTACTGCCGGGCGGCGTACCCGTGCCCGCCGGCGCCTCGGGCGCCGCGATCTCGCGCGCGAGCTTCCAGGCGGCGACGAGCAGGACCCCGCCGAGCAGGTAGGTCAGCGCGTGGAACGCCCCGATCAGCGCGGTGCCCGACAGGATCATCGCGCCGCGCAGCACGATGACGCCGACGATGCCCCAGGTCAGGACCCGCCGCTGGTGGGCGCGCGGCACGCCGAACTGCGCGAACACGAGCATCATCACGAACAGGTTGTCGACCGACAGCGCCTGCTCGACCACGTAGGCGGTGGCGAACGCGACCCCCTGATCGGCGCCGCGCGTGGCGGTGACGAACAGGCCGAACAGCGCGGCGAGGCCGACCCACGCCCCCGTCCAGGCGAGCGCCACGCCGGTCGAGGGTTCGCGCTTGTCGCGCTGGAACACCCCGAGATCGAACGCGAGCATGACGAGGACGACGGCGGCGAACGCGAACCACGGAAGTATTGGGGGCATGAAGACCAGTGGTGCGGCCTGCGATCGCGATGAGCAAATCGATAATTGGCGCGTGACTCATCGGCTTTCCCGATACCATCCAGGTGCTTGAAATCGCTCCCACCGCTCACCTCGCTCAACTTTCATCACCTCCGCTACTTCTGGGTGGTCGCGCGCGAGGGCAGCGTGTCGCGCGCCGCCAGGATGCTCCACCTCACGCAGCCGACGGTGTCCGAGCAGCTGCGCGAGCTCGCCGAGGCGCTCGGCGAGCCGCTGCTGCGCCGCGACGGCCGGAACCTCGTGCTCACCGAGGTAGGCGAGGCGGTCGCGCGGCTCGCCGACGAGATCTTCGCGCTCGGCGATCGCGTGCTCGACACCGCGCGCGGCAAGGCGACCGGGAGCCCGCTGCGGCTCGCCGTCGGAGTCAGCGACGGCGTGCCGAAGTACGTCGCGCACCGCATCCTCGAGCCGGCGTTCGACGCGCGCGTCCAGGTCACGTGTCGCGAGGGCTCCCCTGCCCGGCTGCTCGCCGACCTCACCACGCACGCGCTCGACGTCGTGATCGCCGACGCGCCGAGCCACGACGCCGGCACCCACGATCACCTGCTGGGCGAGTGCGGTCTGAGCGTGTGGGGCACCAAGCGGCTCGCCAACGAGCTCCGCGTGGGCTTCCCGCGCTCGCTCGACGGCGCTCCGTTCCTGCTGCCGAGCGCGAACACCGGCTTCCGCCGCGAGCTCGACGCGTGGTTCGTCGCCCACAAGATCTCGCCACACGTCGTCGGCGAGTTCGAGGACGACGCGCTGCTCGCCATGGTCGCGGAGGCCGGCGTCGGCCTGTACGCCGCCCCCGACGCGATCGCCCAGGGACGTCGACCGCGGGGCCTGGTGCGCGCGGGCCCGATCAAGGCGCTCCGCGCGCGCTACTACGCGATCACCGTCGAGCGGAAGCTCGTCCACCCCGCGGTGTCGCTGGTCGCCGGCGCCGCGCGCGCGACGTTGTTCGCGCCGGTGCGCGCGGCACGCTAGCGCCGAAAACGCCGACGGCCCTCGAGGGAGGGCCGTCGACTCACGAAGTGCAGCTCAGCGGCGGCGGCGGCGGGTCGCGAGGGTGACCGCGAGGCCGAGCGCGAGGATCGAGCCGGCGCCACCGGCATCGAGCGGGCCGGACGAGCAGCCACAGCCCGCCTGCGCCGCGCCGGTCGGCTCGGTCTCGGGCGCGCCGCACACGTCGCCGTTGTCGATGGTGCCGTCGCAGTCGTTGTCGTTGCCGTCGCACGTCTCGGGGGCCGAGACCGGGGCGTTGCAGCCCTTCCACTCGCCGGCGACGCACGACTCGGTGCCAGCGCCGCAGGTGTTGGAGCAATCGCGGACGAGGTCCTCGTCGATCAGGCCGTCGCAGTCGTTGTCGATGCCGTCGCAGATCTCGTCGGCGGCGATCACGCCGGCGATCGTGTTGAGCGCCGCGACGAGGTCGGCGGCGTTGTCGACCTGGAAGTAGCACTGGTTGGGCGCCGCCGGATCGGTGTTGCTCGGGTTGCAGTTCGGGCGCGCCGTGCCGGCGACGACCGCCATCTGGTTGAGCGCCGCCGCGTCGACATCGGCGCCGAAGCCGACGACCCACGTGGTCACACCCGCGGTCTGGAGACGCCCGACCGAGTCGACGCCGTCGTAGCGGGTCGCCGGGTCGTACGGCGAGCACCACTGCCAGCCGTCGGTGATCAGGATGACGTGACGGGCGGCGGTGGTCGTCGCGGGCGTCACGTCGAGCGCGCCGGGCGCGCACGCGGCCGCGTGCGGGAACGTCATCAGGCCGAACTCGGCCTTCGCGTCGTAGGCGCCGAGCACGGCGTCGAGGCCGTTGACGGCGATCTGCCACTTCGTCTGGTCGCCGATCACGCCGGTCTGCATCGAGCTGGACTTGTCGAGCACGACCATCACGCGCGTCGGATCGCAGCTATCGGCCGCCGCGGGCCGCGCGAGCGACCCGAGCGAGGCGAGGGTTCCGAGGGTGAGCAGGGCGAGGCGAGTGACCATGCCCCGGGTAGAGCAACCCTGGTGCCAGTGAGGACACCCGTGGGCGCCCATGATCTCGCGAGGTTGCAGCCAGGTGGCGACTCGAGTTGCCGGCTACCCAACGATCACGGGGAGCGAACGTACAAGCCAGTGGTCAGCTGGGTCTCGCGCAACGTCTCGGTCGAGCCGACCCCCACGATCCCGCCGGGGAGCGTGGCCTGGAACAGCCGTCGGATCACCGCGCTGCGATCGGTCTCGCCGAAGTAGATCAGCACGTTGCGGCACAGCACGAGATCGCAGTTGCTGGGATCGGGCCGGCTGCCGAGCAGGTTGTGCGACGACCACGAGATCCGGCTGCAAAGCGAGTCGCGCACGCGAAACCCACCGGTCACCTGCTCGAAGTGCTTGATGAGGCGCGTGGCCGCGAGCCCGCGATTCGTTTCGAGCGCGGAGAACACGCCCTCGCGCGCCTTGGCCACCGTGAGCTCCGAGATATCGGTGGCCACGATCTCGATCTTGTCGACGAGCTCGGGGAACTTCTCCGCGAGCAGCATCGCCAGCGAGTACGGCTCCTGGCCGCTCGAGCACGCGGCCGACCAGATCTTGACCTTCGAGCCGGTGCGAGCACGTGTCACGAGCTTGGGGAGCACGAGGTCCTCGAGGTTCTTCCAGAACGGTGGATCGCGGAAGAACAGGGTCTCGTGCGTGGTCATCGCATCGATCAACGCCGTCACCAGCGGTGACGTGATCGAGGCCGCGCACGCGGCCGACACGAAGTCGGTGATCCGGACGAAGTTGTGGGTCTTGGCCACCGACGTCAGGCGCGACTCGACGAGATAGGACTGATCGTCGGTGAGGACGACCCCGCAGTGCCGCACCATGAAGCGCTGCACGTTGCTCCAGCACCCCGCGAGGTCCGGGACGGGAGAGGAGGTGCGGACGGCGGTCGACGTGGCTTGCATGACTAACTCGCGTTCTCTCGGGTTGAGCCTGTTCGCCCCTCGTCGCCGATGATCTCGGCGACGTTGAGCCCCAGCACGACGTGACGATCGATCGGACAGATCCCGCGGACGAGCCCGCGGTGGAGCGTCGCGAGCGTATCGGGTGGTTCGCACCAGCTCGCCGTCGGCAGCTCGAGCACGTCGCCGATCTCGTCGACGACGAGGCAGAGCGAGACGCCCTGGCTACGGAGGACGATCAGGCTCGAGCCCTGCCCCTCGGCGCGCATCGGGAAGTGGAGCCGCCGCCGGAGATCGATGGCCGGCATGATCTGGCCGCGCAGGTTGAGCAGCCCGACGATGTGCTCGGGGGCGAGCGGCACCGGGGTGAGCGGCTGGTCCATCATCACCTCCTGCACGTCCTCGACGCGCAGGCCGAACATCTCGCTGTTGAGGAAGAACGTCGCCCACTTGCCCACCTGGGTGCCCGCGGGTGCTTCCTTGATCGTGATCTCGTTCATGCCGCGCTCCTGTCAGAACTACGTCGGTCGAGCAGGATTCCCTCGGTCTGGAGGGCGCCGATCAGCTGCTCCCGCTTGAGCTTGTTGACGCACGCGCGCGCACCGGCTGCCCGGACGCGCTCCTCGAGGTCGGTGTCGTCGTGGTACGTCCACACGAACACCGGCATGCCGTCGTCGACCTGCGCGACGGCGCGGATGACGTCGAACCCGTTCATCCCCTCCATCTCGAGGTCGGTGATCACGGCGTCGAACCGCTTGCCGGGCGCCGACTTGAGCTCGGTGAGGGCGAGCTCGCCGCTCGCGACGTCGACGACGTCCATCCCCGACGCGCGGAGGAAGCCGCCCAGCGCCGAGCGCATCGCGCTCGAGTCGTCGATGAGCAGCACCTTCGGCCGGCGGACGCCCTTGCGGCGCTCCTGGACGAACTGGGGCGCCAGCTCGCGGACGATGCTGTACACGTCGAGCAGCAGCGTGGTCTTGCCGAGCACGACCGTGCGGCCGAGCGTGAACCGACCCTTGCCCTCGGCCTGCGCGAGGTCGTTCTCGATGTCGACGACGTCGACGATCGCGTTGACCGCCATCCCGACCATCTGCCCGAAGTCGAACACCACGAGAGGTTGTTCGGCCAGGATCTCCCTTGATGTACCGAGCTGGATCACCGCCTCGGGGCGAACGATGGGCATGATCGCCTTGCGGTACTGGACGACCTCCGCGCCAGCGACCCGCTCGATCGTGTTCGAGGGGATCTGCTCGAGCCGCGCGACCATCGCCAGGGGCACCGCACACTGCGTGCCGTCGCCCGCGATGAAGACGATGCAGGGCTGGGAGCCCGAGCCCTGGGTCGTCGCGGCCGTGACCAGCTCGACCCCGCGCCGCGTCGACACGTCGATGCCGGCCATGCCCGCGACGCCCGTGACCTCGAGGATGAGGGCCACGCCACCGTCACCCAGGACGGTCGCGCCCGAGTAGCAGGCGAGCCGCTTGAGCTGCCCGTGCAACGGCTTGATGACGATCTCCTCCGTGTCGTGGATCTCGTCGACGATCAACCCGTAGCGACGGGCGCCGACGGCGACGACGACGATGTTGACGTCGCTCGCCGGGGAGACCGGGAGCTTGAGGACGTGGTTGAGGCGCACGAGCGGCAGGATCTCGCCGCGCAGGCGATAGATCGCCGCGCCGCGGACGTGCTCGATCGACGTCTTGGCCTGATCCTCGTTGAGGTAGACGAGCTCGAGCAGGTTGACCTGCGGGATCGCGAAGCGTTGCCCACCGGAGCGCACGAGCAGCGCCGGGATGATCGCCAGGGTGAGCGGCATCTTGAGCCGGATCGTCGTGCCCTTGCCGAGCGTCGAGTCGAGCTCGACCTTGCCACCGGCGCGCTCGACGTGGGTCCGCACGACGTCCATGCCGACCCCGCGGCCCGAGATGTCGGTGATCTTCTCGGCGGTCGAGAACCCGGGCAAGAACACGAGGTCGAGCGCGGCGCGGTCGGAGATCTCGTCGGCCGCCGCCGCGGACATGAGGCCCTTCTTGACGGCGTGGGCGCGCAGCTTGCGCGGGTCCATGCAGCGGCCGTCGTCCTCGACCTCGATGGTCACCATCCCGCCCTCGTGGGCGGCGCGGACGCTCAGCTTGCCGGTCGCGGGCTTGCCGACGGCCAGGCGCTGCGCCGGCGTCTCGACGCCGTGATCCAGCGCGTTGCGGACGATGTGCATGACGGGGTCGCGGATCGCCTCGACCAGCGCCTTGTCGATCTCCGTGTTGTTGCCGTCGATGTGGGAGGTGACCTGCTTGTGCGTGTCGCGACACAGGTCGCGGACCATGCGCGGGATCTTCTCGAACACGCGCGCCACCGGCTGCATGCGCGTCTTCATGATCTGCTCCTGCAGATCCGAGGTCACCAGGCTGAGGCGCTGACCGGCCGCCTGCGCGCCGACGTGGGTGTCGCGGAACGACTTCGCGATCTGCACCATCTGGTTGCGCGCGAGCACGAGCTCGCCGATGAGGTTCATCAGGCGGTCGAGCACCGCGACGTTGACCCGTACGGTGCCGTTGTCGGTGGGCTCGCGGGTGACCGCTTCGAGCACGTCGGGCGACGGCACGTGCTCCTTGGCGAGGATGGCCTCCACCGGGATCGCGGCGGGCGCGGCTTCCGGCGCGGCTTCCGCGGCGACGACCGGCGCGACGATCGGCGCAGCGGCGACGGGCGCAGCGGCGACTGGCGAGGCGCTGGCGACGACCGGCGCGGCGACCGGCACGGCGACGGGGGCGGCGACAGGAGCTGCCCCCGGGGCCGGC
>JAPLLF010000779.1 GCA_026387715.1 Pseudomonadota bacterium | reverse complement strand
TGCGTGCCGCGGCGCGCCTGTATCGCGACAACGGCCGCGCGGAGCCGGCGGCCGCGACGTACCGCGCGATCGTCGCCCGGCGCCCCACGGATGTCGACGCGTGGCGCGCCCTCGTCGAGCTGTACGGCGAGATGGAGCGATGGGACGAGCTCGCCGACGTGCGGGCCGAGCTCGCCGGGCGCACGGACGATGGGGTCGTGAAGTCGACGCACCTGCGCGGCCAGGCCGAGGCGCTCGAGCGGGCCGGCGATCGGGAACGCGCGGCGACGATCGTGGAGCAGGCCGACAAGGTCGCGCCGGCGAGCCTGTCGGGCATCGTCGACACCGTGCTCGTGCTCGCGCGCAACGGCAGGCCACGCGAGGCCGCCGACCTCCTCGCGGCGCGGCTACAGGAGGCGATCGCATCCGGCGCCGCTGACACCGACGTGACCGCCATCCAGCATCAGCTGGCCGCGATGCTCGAAGACGGTTGTGGCGACCGCGCCGCGTCCGCGGAGGTGCTGGGCGAGCTCCTCGCGCGCGCGCCCGATCACCGCCCCGCGCTCGAGCGCCTCGTCTGGCAGGCCTCACACGACCCCGATCCGCGCGTGCACGCACAGGCGCTCGAGCGGCTCGCCGACGCGACGCCGACGCCGACGCCGCGCGACCAGCTGGCGACGCTCACCCAGGCCGCGCGCAGGTTCCGTGACGCGCAGGACTATGCGGCGAGCGCGCGCGTGTTCGACCGGGCGCGCGCGCTCGCGCCGCACGACGCCGCGCTGGCGGTCGAGCATCGCGGGGTCACCACCGCGCTCGCCACCCTGCTCGCGAAGGACGCGGTGCGCGAGGGCAACACGGCGGCGGCCGAGACCCGGCTGCAGGCGATCATCGACGCCGACGCGACGAACCTCGACGCGAGCCTCGCGCTCGCCGAGATCTACCAGCGGAGCGGTCGGCTGGGCACCGCGCGCGACCACCTGGCCGCCACCCTCGCGGCTGCCGCCGACGACGCGCCGCCAGCTCAGCTCGCGCAGCTGGTGTACCGGCACGCGCTCGTCGTGCGCGAGCTGGGAGACGACGACTACGCACATCAGCTGCTCCACGAGGCGCACCACCTCGCGCGCCGCGATCTCGTCATCACGCTCGCGCTCGGCGAGAGCTGCTTCGCGCGCAAGCTGTGGCGGGAGGCCGCGCTGCACCTCGGCTCGCTCGCCGAGCATCCCGAGGCAGCGCGCCACGCGGCCGCGGTCGCGATCGGCCTCGTGCACGCCGCGCACGCCGAGGTCCGCGGCCTCCGACCGGCGAACGCGCCGAAGCACTTCGACGCCGCGATCCGGATCGATCCGACCTGCACGCTCGCGTTGCACGCGCTCGCCGAGCAGGCGCTCGAGAAGGGCGACACCGTGCGCGGCGTCGACCTGCTGGAACGCGAGGCGCGCGTGACGATCGATCCCGACAAGCGCCTGCGCCTGCTGCACGCGCTCGGCGACCTCGTGATCGAGCTGCTCGGCGACGAGGTGCGTGCGATCCGGCTGTGGGCGAGCGCGCCCGCCGACCTGCCACCGACGCTCCCCGAGCTCGCCGTCGTGCTCGACAAGCTGGCCGGGCTCCAGCGCGCGCGCGCCCTCGGCGCCGAGCTCGCCGTGACCTGCGCGCGCCTGGCGACCTGCGTCCCCGAGCCCCGGGCCACCGAGCTCCGGATCGAGGCGCTGCAGGCGTTCGCGCGCGACGGCGATCTGGTGAGCGCGCGCGAGCTCGCCCGGGTGCTCGTCGCCACGCACCCGCACGACGCGCGCGCGATCGAGGCGGCGACCCAGATCGTGATCGCGCTGGGCGACTTCGAGCTCGCGAAGTCGTGGCTCCGCCCTGCCCTGACCGTGCTCGACAAGGCCGGAACCGAGGGCGCCGACGCTCCCCGGCGCGCGGAGCTGTGGCGCCGCCTCGGCGACGCGGAGCGCGCGCGCGACAACGAGCGCGCCGCCCTCGCGGCGTACCAGCGGGCGATCGCGATCGCGCCCGACGCCCCTGGCGGCCTCGGCGCGCGGCGCGGCCTCGTCGAGCTGGCGGCAAGATCGGGAGCGTCCGGCGCGTCGGTCGCGACCTCACTCACCGCGCTCGTCGAGGCCGAGCAGGATCCCGGCGAGACGCTCGCGTGGGCGCGGGCGCTCGCGCAGCAGGGCACGGCGGACCCCGAGGACGTGCGCACCGCTTACGAGCTCGCCAGCGCGCTCGACGCACCGCTGACGCCCGCCGACGAGGAGGTCCTGGCCCGGCTGCCCGTGATCGGCATGGCGTCGGATCAAGGATACGGCGCGGTGCTCGACGAGCACGACCGCGCGGCGCTGATCGACGACGCCGACGATGCGCCGATCGCCGCGCTGCTCGAGCTCGT
>JAPLLF010000214.1 GCA_026387715.1 Pseudomonadota bacterium | reverse complement strand
AGCAGCGCGGAGACCGCCTGGACATCCACGGGCGCAGTCTAACTCCATATATAGTTCGCGCGTGGATCCTCGCCTGGCGCAACTTCCGGCTGTGTGGGCCCTCGTCGAGGCCGCCCGCGCGGTGATCGCGGAGCGCCGCGCCGAGCTCCGGCGCGATCCCGCCGCCTCGCCCGTGATCGATCCGGCCGAGGTCGCGGTCCGGGCGGCGGCGCTCGTCGCGCCGAAGCTGCGCCGGGTGATCAACGCCACCGGCGTCGTGCTGCACACGAACCTGGGGCGCGCGCCGCTCGCGCGCGAGGCGATCGACGCGATCGCGGAGGCCGCGGCGGGCTACACGAACCTCGAGTTCGACCTCGCGGCGGGGGAGCGGGGGAGCCGGCACGATCACCTGCGCGACGCGCTGTGCGAGCTGACCGGCGCCGAGGACGCGATCGTCGTCAACAACTGCGCCGCGGCGACGGTGCTCGGCCTCGCCGCGCTCGCGACCGAGCGCGAGATCGTGGTGTCGCGCGGCGAGCTGATCGAGATCGGCGGGTCGTTTCGCCTCCCCGAGATCCTCGCGCTGTCGCGTGGCCTCCTGCGCGAGGTCGGCACGACCAACAAGACGCACGCCAGGGACTACGAGCGCGCGATCGGCGAGCGCACCGGCCTGCTGCTCAAGGTGCATCGCTCGAACTTCGCGATCGTCGGCTTCACGTCGGAGGTGGCGGTCGCCGAGCTGGTCGCGATCGGCCGCGCACGCGGGATCCCGACGATGGTCGACCTCGGGTCGGGGGCGCTCGTGGCGCGCGCGACCCAGCGGGCGTGGGGGTTGCCCGACGAGCCGACCGTGCGCGAGATCGTCGAGGCGGGCGCGGATCTCGTGACGTTCTCGGGCGACAAGCTGCTCGGCGGACCGCAGGCGGGGTTGATCGTCGGCACGCGCGACGGCGCGCGATCGAGCTCGCCCGGGCGCACCCGCTGATGCGCGCGTTGCGCCCCGACAAGCTGGCGATCGCCTGGCTCGCCGCGACGCTCGCGCTCGTCCGCGCCGGGACGCCCGAGCGGCTCCCGGTGCTCGCGATGCTGGCGCGCACCGACGCCGAGTTGCAGGCCGCGGCGCGCGCGCTCGCGGCGCGGATCCCGGGCGCGCGCGTCGAGCGCAGCACCTCGACGGTCGGCGGCGGCGCGATGCCGACGGCGCAGCTGCCGTCGTGGGCGGTGACCGTCGGGCCGGCGTCGATCGAAGCGAAGCTGCGGGCGGCGGCGACGCCGATCCTCGCGCGGGTCGAGGACGGGCGGGTGTGGCTGGACCTGCGGACGATCGGCGCCGACGAGCACGACGCGATCGTCGCCACGGTCGTCACGGCGTGTAGCGCGGTGTAGGTCTCGTCGTGCGGGTCGATCGACGACGACGATCCTTTCCGGCTTGGCCTTCGAACTCGGTATAGTTTTCGCCATGAGCTCACGACTGCTTGCGCTGGCTGCGTGCGGCACGATCGCCGCGTTCGGGTGTGGACCGAAGACGTCGTCGGGCAACCCCGACGGTGGCGTCGACGGCGATGGCAACAACAACCAGCCGCACAAGCTGGACAGCATCGAGGTCACCCCGCTCAACACGCTGCTCGAGCTCGATCTCAACACGCCGGGGCAGCAGCTGTTCGTCGCCACCGGGCACTACCTCGACGGCGCGAGCGAGGATCTCACCGCGACGTCGACGTGGGCGTCGACCAACCCGCTGGCCGGAACACTCACCGGCCCGCTGCTCGACATCCCGGGCTTCGCCGCCGCGACCGCGCAGACCACGAAGATCAACGCGACGTTCGATGGCTTCATCGGCGAGGCCCAGTTCACCGTCGTCGCGTATCGCAAGACCGGCGCCCAGCAGGACTTCTTCTTCATCCTGCCGTACGTCGATCCGGCCGGGGACCAGAAGAAGCCGCTCGAGTTCGCGACCGCGATCCCCGCGCTCGACGTGTTCTTCCTGATGGACACCACCGGCTCGATGGGCGGCGAGATCGGCAACCTCAAGAACGCGCTCACGGGCACGGTGATCCCGGGCATCCAGGCCGCGGTCCCCAACACCCAGTTCGGCGTCGGCGCGTTCATGGACTTCCCGCTCGACCCCTACGGCAACAACCCGTCGTCGGCGTGCAGCGGCGCGCGCAACTCGCCCGATCAACCGTTCGAGCTCGAGCAGGCGGTCACCGACTCGTCGACCGCGATCACCGCGGGCGTCGGCAAGCTGCTCAACGGCTCTTCGCCGATCGGCTGCGGCCAAGATCTCCCGGAGGCGATGCTCGAGGGTTTCTACCAGGCGTCGACCGGCGAGGGCCTCACGGGACCGAGCCCGACCAGCGTGCCGGCGAACCACACCGGCGTCGGTGGCGTCGGCTTCCGCGCGGGCACGATGCCCGTGATCGTCGGCATGACCGACGCGATGACCCACGGTGACGGCGAGACCTCGTCGTGCAACGTCGGCTTCGGCACCGCGACCGGCGCCTACACGGGCACGGTCGCCACCGCCGCGCACTCGCGGGCCGAGACCAAGGCCGCGCTCGGCAACATCTGCGCACGCGTCGTCGGCGTGAGCTCGGTCTCGGTGTGCGATGGCCAGGCGGACCTCGAGGATCTCGCGACGTCGACCGGCGCGCGCGTGCCGCCCGCCGCGTGGGACTTCACCGGGACGCGCCCGACCGGCTGCGCGGCGGGGCAGTGCTGCACCGATACGAATGGCACAGGTCGTGCGCCCGACGCGCAGGGGCTGTGCCCGGTCGTGTTCCGCATCTCCAACACCGGCAGCGGCCTCGGCACCAGCATCGTGACCGGCATCCAGATGCTCACCCGGTTCGCGACCTTCGACGTGACCAGCGCCCACGACGGCGTGCTGACCGACGTCGACGGCAACCCGCTGACCCTGCCGCACACCACCGCCGACTTCATCCAGGCGGTCACGCCGGTGAGCTTCGTCAAGCCGCCGGCGCCGCCCGTGCTGCCGGATCCGACGTTCGACGCGGTCGCGTTCCACGAGGTCACGCCGCAGACCAAGGTGTCGTTCGACGTCACCGCGTTCAACGACTTCGTGATGCAGAACGACCACGCGCAGTTCTTCAAGGCGACGATCCGCGTGCTCGCCGGCGGCTGCACGGCGCTCGATCAACGCGACGTCCTGATCCTGGTGCCGCCCGCGCCGGTCGTGATCGCGCGTACGAAGTGATATAGCGTCCGCCATGACGAGGGTCGTCGCCATCGGCGGTGGAAAGGGCGGCGTCGGCAAGAGCCTCGTCGCCGCGAACGTCGGGATCTTCCTGGCGACGCTCGGCAAGCGCGTGATCGTCGTCGACGGGTCGTTCGGCGCGCCGAACCTCCACATCTTCGCCGGCGTGCCGCGCCCGTCGCGGACGATGTCGGAGGCGTTCGCCCCCGGCGGTCCGTCGCTCGCCGACGTCGCGGTCGCGACCCACGTGCCGGGCGTGAAGCTCGTCAGCACCGTCGGCGATGCCCCGTGGGTCGCCGAGCCCGGCCCGGCGGTCGTGCAGCTGATCTGCAGCCAGCTGCGCAAGCTGCCGGCGGACTGGGTCGTCGTCGACCTCGGCCCGGGGCTCGCGTCGGCCACCCTCGAGCTGTTCCTCGAGGCCGACATCGGCATCCTCGTCGCGGTGCCCGATCCAACATCGATCGAGCTGATGCACCGCTTCGTGCGCGCGACGTTCCTCGCCAAGCTCGCGCGCAAGGGTCTCGGCCACCTCGTGGAGCAGGCGCTCGCCAGCGGCGCGTACTACGAGGCCGGCACCCCGAGCCCGCTCGAGATCTACCTGTCGGCCGTCGAGCACGGCGCGTCCGAGCTCGACGAGCTCCACCAGGCGATCCTCGAGTTCTCGCCGCACCTGGTGATCAACTCGGCGCGCAGCAAGAGCGACATGGAGCTCGGCCGCGCGGTCGCCTCGGCGGCCCGCCGTCGGCTGGGCGTGCCGATCCGCTACCTCGGCCACCTCGAGTACGACGAGGCCGTGTGGGCGTCGACGCGCCGGCGACGGCCGCTGCTGATCGAGCACCCCGAGACCCGCATCGCGAAGTGCTTCGAGCGCGTCGCGCGCGGCCTGATGGCGATCAAGCCGGCCGTCGTCGACGGCGACGTCCTGCCGTCCGACTCCCACTACGAGCTCCTCGAGGTGCCGCCGACCGCCTCGTTCGAGGACATCCGCCGCGCCAACCGCCGGATCCGCGACATCTACGGCGCCGAGTCGATCGCGATCAGCGGGCTCTACGATCCCGCGAGCCTCGAGGCCGTCCACCGACGCCTCGACCTCGCGTACACGACGCTGATGGACGCGGCGAAGCGCAAGGAATACGACATGGAGCTGTTCCCCGACGGCGTGCCCATGCCGATCTCGCCCGTCGGCAATCCCGTCGCCTCGGCGGTCCCGGCGCGCCCCGCCACCAAGGTCGACGATCCCGCCACGATCGCCGTCCGCCCGCCGATGCCCGAGATCACCCCGGTGACCGAGTTCTCCGGGCCGCTGCTCCGGCAGATCCGCGAGGCCGTCGGCGTCGAGCTCCGCGAGATCGCCGAGCGCTCCAAGATCGGCATGGCCTACCTCGTCGCGCTCGAGGCCGAGGTGTTCGCCAAGCTGCCCGCGGCGGTTTACGTCCGCGGCTTCCTCGCGGAGTACGCGCGCGCGCTGGGGCTCGACTCGGAGCGGGTCAAGCAGACGTACCTGGCGAGATTCCGCGCGGTCCGGCCGAGCTTCGACGACGACGCCGACGAGCCGCATCGCGATCGGCGCTGAGGGTCTTTGGGCCTCGGCCTGCGGCCGAGACCCAAAACCAGAATCCGGGGAGAGCCGAAGCTTTAGAGGCCGCAGCCCGAGCCCGAGCCCGAGTCCGAGTCCGAGTCCGAGTCCGAGTCCGAGTCCGAGTCCGAGTTCGAGTCCGGGGCCGAGTCCGAGTCCGAGTCCGAAGCCGAAGCCGAGTCCGAAGCCGAATTCCGGGTCCGAGTCCGGGACCGAGACCGAGTCCGAGTCCGAGTCCGAAGCCGCGTCCGAAGCCGAAGCCGAGGCCGAAGCCGAGGCCGAAGCCGAAGCCGAAGCCGAATCCGAGTCCGAAGCCGAAGCCGAAGCCGAAGCCGAGCCCCGAGCCCGAGCCCGATCCCGATCCCGAGCCCGAGCCAGTCCCGAATCGCCTCGTCAATCGTGATCTCTCCGCGCGGATCCGGGCTCGCGAACGCGGGCCGCGCGGCTGCGCGACGCGGCGATCGCGTTCACGCTCGCCTCGCAGCACACACGCACGTGCGCGCGGGCACGCGGGGCAGGGCGCGTCGCACACGGCAACGAGCCATGCGAGGCGTCGACGATCGACCGGCATCGCACGTGTTCGTGCATGGCGGCTTCCTTCCTGTCACGAGCCCCGCCGCCGCGCACAGGACCGCGCCGCGCGCGTGGCGGGTCGAGGAGAACATGGAGCGCTGGTTCTCAGCGCGCGTCACGGTCCTGGCGCGTCAGGCCGGGCGGTCGTGAACAGGAAACGAAG
>JAPLLF010000608.1 GCA_026387715.1 Pseudomonadota bacterium | reverse complement strand
AGCCGCGCCGGATCCGCCAATACGACGCCCTCGCCGTCGTGCGAGAACGTCACGCGGAGCGCCTTGTCGTCGAGCTGCGCGCGGCAGATCTCGAGGACGTCGTCGACGGTCTCCGCGATCGCTATCGGCGCGATCGCGAGGCTCAGCTTGCCCGAGGTGATGCGCGAGAGATCGAGCAGGTCGTCGATCAGCTTGGTCTCGAGCTCGACGTTGCGGCGGATCATCGCGACCGTGCCGCGCAGCACGTGCGGCAGCTCCAGCGAGCGCTCGAGCACGGTCGCGGCCATCAGGATCGGGGACAGCGGCGTGCGCAGCTCGTGAGACAGCGCCGCGAGGAAGTGATCCTTGGCGCGGCTCGCGGCCTCGAGCGCGGTCTGGGTCTCGCGCTGCGCCGTGATGTCCGTGTGGGTGCCGAACCACCGCACGACCCGCCCGCGCTCGTCGCGGATCGGCTGCGCGCGCGCTAGGAACCAGCGATACGTCCCGTCCTTGCCGCGCAGCGGGAACGTGTCCTCCCACGCGACGCCGGTGTCCCACGCGCGCTGCCACGTCGCGACGACGCGCTGGACGTGGTCGGGGTGATGCACGCGCGTCCAGCCCCAGCCGACGTCGTCGTCCGCGTGCGTGCCGGTGTACTCGAACCACCGCCCGTTGAACCACGTGATCGCGCCGCGCTCGTCGGCGATCCACGCGTGCTGCGCCATGTTGTCGGCGAGGTCGGACAGCCGCTCGCTCGCGCGCGCCGCCTCGATCGCGTCCGCGGCGTGCAGCGCGCACAGATCCGACAGCTGGATCTGCAGCGTCGATGGCCGGCCGGGGTTCGGGTTGTGCAGCGAGATGACGCCGAGCAGCGCGCCCTGGCGCGTGTAGATCGGCGTCGAGTGCACCGATCGAAAGCCCACCTTGCGCGCGATCCGCCGGTAGCCGACGAACCGCGGATCGGTCTCGGTGTCCTCGACGATCGTGCGCTCGGCGTGCGCGAACGCGCTCCCGCAGGCCGTCGCCGTCGGGCTCGGCGTGATCTCGCGGACGATCTCGAGCGCCTCGCGCGGGAAGTTCAGGCTCGCCGCGACCTCGAGCGCGCCGGTCGCCGGGTGCTGCACCGACAACAGGCCGCAGGTCGTCGCGTGGAGCTCCGCGGCCGCCGCGAGGATCTCGACGAGCTTCGCCGCGAGCTCGTGGACCGACAGCCGCGCGAGCCGCAGCGCGAGCGTGTGGATGCGCGTGAGCGCCGCGACCTGCCGCGCCAGCTCGAGCTCGGCGACCCGGCGCTCGTGCCGCTCGCGGTCGCGCTCGATCACCAGCGCCGCGGTCCGCGACACCAGCTCCACCAGCTCCTGCGCGCGCGTCGTCGTCGGGGTGGTGCCGTACAGCGCGAAGGTGCCGAGCACGTCGCCGCGGCGGGACACGATCGGCACCTCGAGGCAGGTGTGGAGCCCCTGCGCGAGCGCGACCGTCGACCGGTTCGCGAGCAGCGCGCCGTCGATCGCCGCCTTGTACACGTCGGGCAGGCTCGGCGCCGCCACGTGCCGGAGATGAACGCCATCTTGATCGAGCAGCAGGATCGCACCGACGTGCTCGGACGTCGCCTCCACCGTCCGGACCAGCGCGTCGAGGACGGACCCGAGCGACGCGTGCTCGAGCGCGAGATCGAGGGCGCGCACCGCGCCGGTGGGTTCGACGTCAGCCACCCGCTACCCGAGCTTGCGGGCGACGGCCTCGACGGCGGCGGCCATCGCGATCGCGTCGGGGTAGCGCTCGTCCTGCTGCTTGGCGAGCGCGCGCACGAAGATGTCGTCGAGCTCCACCGGCAGCGTCGGATCGAGGGCGACGACGGAGGGTGGCGGCGCGTTGAGGTGGAGGTCGATGAGGTCGTAGTCGTCGGCGGCGACGAAGGTCGGCCGCCCCGCGAGCATCTCGAACGCCATCACGCCGATCGCGTAGAGGTCGCTGCGCGGATCGGTCGCCTCGCCGCGCAGCCGCTCCGGCGCGATGTACGTCAGCGAGCCGACGACGGTGCCCTGCTGGGTGAGCTTCGAGCTGCCCTCGAAGCTGGCGAAGCCGAAGTCGATGAGCACGGCGCGCTCGACGGGCCCCGGCGACGGCTCGAGCATGATGTTCGCGGGCTTGAGGTCGCGGTGCAGCACGCCGGCCGCGTGGACCGCGGAGAGCCCCTGCAGGGCCTGCCACGTGAAGCTCAGCGCGCGCCGGGCCGGCATCCGGCCTTCCTGCTTGAGCGCGCCCCGCAGCGTCTTGCCGCGCAGCAACTCGACGACGAGGAACGGCTCGCCGAGGTCGGTGACGCCGGTGTCGAGCAGCGCGGCGACGTTGCGGTGGCGCAGGCGCGCCTGGACCTCACCCTCGCGCTCGAACCGCTGCCGCGCCGACGCGTCGTCGAGCTGGCGGCGCAGGATCTTGAGCGCGACGTGGGCGGAGGTCGTGAGATCGAGGGCGCGGTAGACATCGGCCATCGCCCCCTTGCCGATGAAGGCTTCGATCCGGAAGCGGTCACCGAGGGTCTGTCCGATCCGCTCGCTGCGTTGATCTTTCTGCGGCACGCAATCCCGAACATATCACCGAGTGCTATACGAGCAGACGTGCCGGCAGCTCACCTCGTCAGCATCGCGGATCTCGAGGCGAGTCAGATCGTCAAGATCCTCGATGGGGCCGATCGCCATCACCTCCTCGCCAACGAGCCCATCAAGAAGCTGACGACGCTTCGCGGGCGCACCGTGATCAACCTGTTCTTCGAGAACAGCACCCGGACGCGCACCTCGTTCGAGCTCGCGGCGAAGCGGCTGTCCGCCGAGGCGATCAACATCAGCGGCTCGACGTCGTCGACGACCAAGGGCGAGACCCTGGTCGACACCGGCAAGAACATGATGGCGATGTACCCCGACGCGATCGTCGTGCGGCACTCGTACGGCGGCGCGGCGGCCATGCTCGCGGCCGCCGTCGCGTGCCCGGTGATCAACGCCGGCGACGGCCAGCACGAGCACCCGACGCAGGCGCTGCTCGACGCCGCCACGATCCGCCGCAACAAGGGGCGCGTCGAGGGCCTCGAGATCGCGATCGTCGGGGACGTCGCCCACTCGCGCGTCGCCCGCTCCAACATCCTGTGCCTGTCGAAGCTCGGCGCGCGCGTGCGCGTGGTCGCCCCGCTCACCCTGATCCCGCGCGGCATCGAGCTGATCGGCGGCGACGTCACCCGCGAGCGGGTCTCGATCCACACGCGTCTCGAGGACGGGCTCGAGGGCGCCGACGTCGTGATGATGCTGCGCGTGCAACACGAGCGCGCCGCCGACGAGGCGCCCCGGTTCCCCAACACCCGCGAGCTGTCGCGGACGTTCGGGCTGTCCGAGCGCACGCTGCGGTTCGCCAAGCCCGACGCGATCGTCATGCACCCCGGGCCGATCAACCGCGGCGTCGAGATGATGCCCGCGGTCGCCGACGGCGCGCGCGCCGTGATCCTCGCGCAGGTCAGCTGGGGCGTCGCGCTCCGCATGGCGGTGCTCGAGCGCTGCATCCTCGGCGAAGCGGCGCTCGCGTGACGGCGAAGCCGGCGCTCGTCGTCCGCGCGATCACCAAGCGGTTCGGCAACCACCTCGCCGTCGATGCGGTGTCGTTCGAGGTCCCGCGCGGGTGCGTGTACGGGATCCTCGGGCCGAACGGCGCCGGCAAGTCGACGACGCTGCGGATGATCAACGACGTCATCGCGCCCGACGCCGGCTCGATCGAGATCCTGGACGGGCTCGCGCCCGGCCACGTCGCCGCGCAGAAGATCGGGTACCTCCCCGAGGAGCGCGGCCTCTACCCCAAGATGCGCGTGCTCGACATGATCCAGTTCATGGGGGAGCTTCGCGGGCTGTCCGTCGCCGAGTCGCGTCGGCGCGCCGGCGCCTGGCTCGACAAGCTCGGGCTCGCCCAGTGGGGCAAGAACCGCGTGCAGGACCTCAGCAAGGGCATGCAGCAGAAGGTGCAGTTCGCGACCGCGCTGATCCACGACCCCGAGCTGGTGATCCTCGACGAGCCGTGGAGCGGCCTCGACCCGATCAACGCGGACGTGCTGCGCGAGACCGTCGAGGAGATCCGCGCCGCGGGACGGACGGTGCTGTTCTCCACGCATGGCATGGAGCAGGCCGAGAAGGTCTGCGATCACGTGTGCATCATCGCGCGGGGCAAGATCGTGCTCGCGGGCAAGCTGCTCGACCTCAAGCGCGCCGCCGCCGCCGAGGGTCGCATCGCGCTCGCGTTCGAGCCCGACTCGCGCGCGGTCGCCGCGCCCGTCCTCGCGGATCGCGCGCTGGTCGCCGCCGAGCACCCGGCGCGCGCCGGCGACCTCGCCGATCTCGAGCTCGAGCTGGCCGCCGGGGCCACGCCGTCCCAGCTGCTCGCGGCGCTCGTCGGCGTCGGCGCCAGCGTGCGCCGGTTCGAGGTCGTCACGCCGACCCTGCACCAGATCTTCGTCGCCAAGGTCGGCGACGCCGCGACCGCCACCCGGAACGAGCTCGAACCAGGTTCGAGCGGCCCGAGGAACGAGCTCGAACCA
>JAPLLF010000721.1 GCA_026387715.1 Pseudomonadota bacterium | reverse complement strand
ATCGAGGTCGCGCACCATGCGGCGGATGATCGCCAGCTGCTGATAATCCTTCTCGCCGAACACCGCGAGGTGGGGCTGCGTGAGGTGGAACAGCTTGGTGACGATCGTCGCGACCCCGGCGAAGTGGCCGGGGCGCGAGGCGCCGCACAGCGGCTTCTGGAGCTCGCGGACCTCGACGAAGCTCTGCGCCCCCGGCGGGTACATGACCGCGGCGTCGGGGCAGAACGCGAGGTCGAGGCCGCAGGTGCGCGCCTTGGCGAGATCGCCCTCTTCGTCGCGCGGGTAGCGCGAGAGATCCTCGGTCGGGCCGAACTGCGTCGGGTTCACGAAGATCGTCAGGATCACGATGTCGGCGCGCGCGCGGGCGGCGCGGAGCAGCGAGAGGTGGCCGTCGTGGAGCGCGCCCATCGGCGGGACGACCGCGATCCGACGGCCATCGCGCCGGAGATCCTCCACCCGGGCACGCATCACGGCGGGATCGCGAATGACCTCGAAGGGCGGCGGCTTCACCGCCCGAACTTAGCAGCGCAACGCGTCGGCGCAGTCGGTCAGCGTCGTCATCATGGTCGGGATCTTCGACACGTCGATGTCGTCGCAGCTCATCGCGTCGATCGTCGCGAAGCAGCGGGTCGCCGCCGCGCAGGTCGGCGGCTTGGTCTTCATCGTGGTGCCGGCGACCGTGCACATGGTGGTGAGGGTGTCGTCGTCGGGGTTGCATGCCTTGAGCCGCGCGCACGCATGCAGGAGGGCGCCCGTCGCGAGCCCCGTGGCGTTCGGTCCGACGGTGCCTCCACCGATGCCACCGAAGACGCCGCCGAGATCGTCGTCGTCGGGCGTGATCGGCGGGAGCGGATCGGGGGGTGGTGGCCGACCGCCGTTGGCGCCGGGGTCGGTGGGCTTCGCGCTGCCGGCCCACGGATCGGGCGCGGTGCCTGGGGTGCCGCCATTGTTCGCGTGCGGCTCGGTGAGCGGGTTGGTGTTCATCCGGTCGGGCGCGGGGCCGGGTGGCTCGATGAGGTGTCCATCATCCTTCTTGCTCGGCACGATGAGCATGATGATCGCCGCGACGATCGCCAGGCTCGCGAGCACGATGACGACCACCGGCCAGCTCTTCCACCACCGTGTCCCGTCCTCCTCGTCGACGGCGTGATGGCTGCCGGTCTGCCGTGGCGGCAGGATCGACACCGGCTCGCGGTCCTGATCGAAGCTGACCGCGCGAGGCGACGCGCTGGCGGCGCTGGTGACCGCCCCCATCGGCGATCGCGCCGGCTTGCCGGGGGTGACCACGGCGAGCGAGGGGAGCGCTGCCGCCGCCGCGGGTCGGGCGCCTCGCAACGCGGCCAGGTCGGCCTTGCAGTGCTTGCAGCGTCCCGCGATCGGGTGGATCACGCCACCGCACTGCGGGCACGCGATCCGGGCATCCGACGGAGCAGAGGAGCGGGCCGTTGCTGCCATGTGGCCCGATGGTGGCAGGTGCGAGGCCCCGATGCCACGGTTTCCGGAGGAAGTCCCAACGCTGCCAACGGTGGAGGAGGTGTCCATCATTGCCAACGCACCGAACCGGCCGCACGCTGCTCGAATGCCCGGTCTGGTGCCTCCCCGTGTCACGCACCACGAGATCCGGGTCCGCGGCCTCGATCCCCGCCACGACGGCGTGAAGATCGCGCAGCTGTCCGACACCCATGTCGGGGACCTGACCCCGGCGGCGCACATCCGCGCCGCGATCGACGCGGCGAACGCCGAGGTGCCCGACCTGATCGTGTTGACTGGTGACTACGTGTGCTGGAAGCGGAGCGAGGCCGAGCTCGCCGGCGAGCAGCTCCGCGGGTTGCGCGCGCCGCGCGTGCTCGCGGTGCTCGGCAACCACGACTACTTCACGTGGGGCGCCGGCGTGACCGGCGCGCTCGAAGGCAACGGCTACGAGGTGCTCAAGAACCGGACGACGGTCGCGCACGTGCGCGGCGCCCCGCTGGCGATCGTCGGCATCGACGATCCGATCACGCGGCACGACGATCTCGACGCCGCGTTCGCGGGCGCACCGCCTGGCGTGACGAAGATCTCGCTGTGTCACTCGCCCGATCGCGGCGTCGACGTCGCGAAGCGGGGGGCGAGCCTCGTGCTGTCGGGCCACACCCACGGTGGTCAGCTGTACGTCAAGGGCATCACCGATCGGCTCATGCGGCGCGCCGGGATGCACTATCGTCGCGGCGCGTTCAGGTTCGGCGACGCGACGCTCTACGTCACGCCGGGCGTCGGCTTCTCGGCGGTGACGCGCCGGTTCGGCGAGGGCACGCACGCCGAGGTCGCGGTGCTCACGCTGCGGTGCGCCGAGCAGGAAGTAGGCGAAGCCTACGAGTCCGGCTTTCGCCGGGGATGGTGAGCGAAGCGAACAAGTTCGGTCGCCCAGCTAGTTAACGGCGGGCCATCGCGCCGCGCATCATGTCGGTGAAGCCGCCCTGGCCCTCGGCGAGCATCGCGTCGAGGTCGCGGCCGACGTCGCGGACCTTGCCGCGCGCCGGAAACGCGAACACCGTGAGCAGGCCGATCGTGATCACGAGGCCGAGCCGCACGCCGGCCATGCCGAGCCAGCCGGCCGTGCCGAAGCCGAGCACGCCGATGCGGAGCAGGGTGCCGAGCGGCTCCTGCACGTCGGTGAACAGCTTGCGCGGGGTTAGGGCGGTCTCGCGTCGCGAGGTGAGCGCGACCGACGCACCCGGCTCCTCCGGATCGCGATCGCGGCGCGAGCGATCGGCGAGGATCGCGACGACGTCACGCGCGCGCTGCGGCCGACGGTCGGGATCCGGATCGGTCATCGCGGTCAGCGCGTCGCGCAGCACGCGCTCCATCGACGGGAGGTGCCGCGCGAGATCCATGCGGAGGCCCTTGCGGGGAACGTCCTCGGGCTCGACGCCCCCGGCGAGCGCCACGATCGTCGCCCCCAGCGCGTAGAGGTCGGTCGCCGCGGTGGCCTGGCCGTGGAGCTGCTCGGGCGCCATGTAGCCGAACGTGCCGACGATCGTCGAGCCGCCGTCCTTCGCGGTCTCGCGGACGCCGCCGAAGTCGACGAGCGCGACCTTGCCGTCGGGCGCGCGCACGAGGTTCGACGGCTTGATGTCGCGGTGCACGACGATCGGCGCCCGCGTGTGGAGGTAGTCGAGGATCTCGAGCGCGCGGATCAGCACGTCGCGGAGCTCGAGCTCGGACAGCCGCCGCCGCTTCGAGAGCTCGCGCAGGTTCTCGCCGGGGGCGCGCTGCATGACCAGGTTGAACGTGCCGGCGGGCTCCTCGAACGTCGCGAGGTAGCGGGGCACCCCAGGGTGCCGGAGCTGCGACAGCATCTTGCCCTCGCGCTCGAACAGCTCGAACGACTTCCAGGTGCCCCGCGGGACGACGCGCTTGACGATGACCTCGCGCTCCGAGGCCGGGTCGGTCTTGCGGGCGAGCTCGTCGCGGGCCAGGAAGATCTCGCCCTGTGTGCCCTTGCCGAGGCGTGGGCCGAGGCGATAGCGCGCGCCGAGCAGCGGTCCGTCGAATGCCCCCGACGCCATCGTGCTCACAGGACTAGCACGTCACCGCACCAAGCACGATCGTGGCCGGCGTCGACGCTCGGGTGGCGGGCATCCGCGCTCGTTGTGCGTGGCCGACTCTGCGCGGTAAGCAAGCAGGGTCATGTGTGCCCCACGCTGGATCGCCATCACCACGTCGCTGCTCCTGACCCTGATCGGGTCGTCCGCGTCCGCCGAGCCCCTCCGCGCGACGCTCGCGTACGAGATCGGGCCGGCGTACATCGCGCAGAACGACGGCAGGTACGGCGCGAACGGCACGCCGTACGAGGCCGACGACGTCGGTCAGCGCGACAACCTCGTGCTGTCCCGGCGCGCGAGCGTCGAGCTCGCGCGCGGCCGCCACCGCCTGATCCTGCTGTACGCGCCGTTCGAGGCGACGACGGAGGTCACGCTGACGCGCGACCTGCAGTTCCGCGACACGTTGTTCACTGCGGGGACCGTCGTCCAGCATCGCTACCTGTTCGACGGCTACCGGCGTCCTACCTCTATCGTCTGGTGGCGAGCGGCCCGGTCACGCTCGAGGTCGGGGGCTCCTTGCAAATCCGCAACGCCGACGTCGCGTTCCGGGCGGCCGACGGGAGCCGTCGCGACGATCAGAGCGACATCGGCCTGGTCGGCGCGGCGAAGGCACGACTGTGGTACCGACCTCACCCGGTCGGCGCGTGGGCGGGCCTCGAGGCCGACGGCTTCTCGACGTTCGGGCTGGTCTCCGGCGTCCGCGGCGCGATCTACGACGTGCAGCTGATGTTCGGCCACCCCGTCGGCAGGGGGATCGACGTCGTGCTCGGCGCGCGGCTCCTGGGTGGGGGCGCCGACGTCGCGTCCAAGGACATCTACAACTGGGCGAACTTCGTGGCGTTCACCGCCGGGGTCCGGGTGTCGCTCGACACGTTGCTCGGGACCGGCAAGTCGACCTAACGTCGCGAGATGATGGAACGGCTGGTCGAGATGGCACGAATCGTTCGAGCCGTCCGAATCCACCGACACCTCGGGGCCAGCCGATGACACAGGGGGTGATGCCAACGTCTCTCCCGAGGGATCCATGATCCTCGCGCTGTTCACCCGGCTGTTTCGCCGGCCCGCGGATCTCGAGGCGGCGCAGGGCGGCGATCGCGCGGCGATCGGGCGGTTCTACGACACCCACGTCGACGGGCTCTACGCGTTCGTGTTCTTCCGGGTCGGGCGCGACGCCGCGCTCGCCGAGGACGTCGTCCAGGAGACCTTCACGCTCGCGCTGTCGCGACGCGCCGGCTACGACGAGGCGCGGGGCTCGATCGGGAGCTGGCTGTCGGTGCTGTCGCGTAACGTGATCCGCGATCACCTGCGCGCGCACCAGCGCAGCGACGAGCTCGCCGCGACCTGGGCGCGCATCGACGCGACGCTCGCGCAGACGTTCTCGGCGATGGCCGAGCGACCGCTGCCGGGCGAGGTGCTCGAGCGTGCCGAGACCCGCGACCTGGTGCAGATGGCGGTCGCGAACCTGCCGGAGCAGTACCGCACCGCGCTGACCCGCAAGTACATCGACGGCGAGAGCCTCGAGCAGCTCTCGACGGCGCTCGGCCTCAGCGTCGACGCCACCAAGTCTCTCCTCGCGCGTGCGCGCCGTGCCTTCCGGGACACGTTCGCCGCGCTCACCACGAATCTCTCGGAGGCCGTATGAGCGACCGCAAGCAAGACGAGCGCGTGCTCGAGGACAACGTCTCCCAGCTGCTCGAGGGTGGCGGCGCGCCGCCGCGGCTCGCCGCCGACGCACGGGCGCGCATGCGCGCCGCGCTGATCGCGAAGCACTCGGCGGATCCAGCGTCGGCACACCCGCAGGCGAAGCGCCGGCCGTTGCTCGCGGTCGGCGTGGGCGTGTTCGCGGCCGCGGCGGGCGCGCTGATCGTCACGCGCGTCGTCGGCGGCTCCGACGACGTGACGACCGGATCCGCGCTCGTCGCGAGCGACAACGGCAAGCTCGCGGACGGCTCGACCTGGCTCGTCGAGCCGGGCGCCAAGGTCACGCAGCTCGGGCCGCGCCACGTGCGCGTCGTCGGGGCGGCGCTGCTCGACGTGGTGCCCGGCAAGGGGCCTTTCACGGTCGACACCGCGCAGGGTACGATCACCGTGCTCGGCACCCGGTTCATGGTCGCCGCCGACGAGCGCACGACGACGACCGCCGTCGTGCGCGGGTCCGTGAAGCTGGCGACGGCGCAGGGCGACGTCACCCTGCACGCGGGCGAGCAGGGCATCGCCGAGCACGCGAAGCCGCCGACCCGCGGGCCCGCCCCGCGGCTGTCGCACCTGGTGTCGTGGGCCGCGCAGGCCCGCAAGAAGGCCGAGGGCCAGGACGTCGAGCCGCTGCACCACGGCTCGCTGTTCGCCAAGGATCCAGGCGTGCGGTCGCACCCGCCGTGGGGCGACGAGTACCCGCTGCCGATGAAGCAGCTCAAGGTCGACGTCGTCGTCGACAACCAGGTCGCGCGGGTCGCGCTCGATCAGACGTTTCACAACGACCAGGATCAGGCGCTCGAGGGCACCTATCGTTTCGCGATCCCCCCCGACGCGGCGCTGCAGCGGCTCGCGATGTACGTCGACGGCAACCTCATGGAGTCCGGCGTCGTCGAGCGGATGGCCGCGCGCAGGATCTACGAGGAGCTCGTCTATCGCCGCGTC
>JAPLLF010000888.1 GCA_026387715.1 Pseudomonadota bacterium | reverse complement strand
CCACAGCTCCGAGCGCCCCTGGGCCTCAAGTACGCGCCCACCGTGTCATCGCCAAGCGCCGGACCCACTGCCCACCTCTCGCGCAGCGCGCGAGGCCCCGGGTTCTACACCGAGGCCTATGTCATACAGGCTCCTAGGCCGGTGGGGCGAGGAGCGTCTTCATGTCCTCGTCCATCATCGACTCGATGTAGCGGATCGTCCGGCCACGCAGGCGCGCCTTGGTCGCGCGGTACGCGTTGCGCGACAGCGCGCCGAGCCGGGCCGCGTGCTCGGTGGCGCGCGCGATCACCTGATCGGGGGCGACGACCTCGTCGAGGTAGCCGGCGCGGACCGCGCCCTCGGGATCGTAGATCGTCGCGCCGAGCGTGGCGCGCGGCAGCTCCGCGGCGGTCAGGCGATCGCGCGCGAGCTCCATCGCCAGCACCGGCACGGGCAGGCCGATCGCGACCTCGTTGAGGCCGATCTTGAACGCGCCGGTCGCGCCCACGCGATGGTCGCCGGTCAGCGCGACGAGCGCGCCACCCGCGAGCGCGTGCCCGGTGCACGCGACGACGAGCGGCAGCGTGGCGCCGTAGAGCGCGAGCAGCAGCAGACCGCCGTCCTTGAGCATCGCGGTGGCGGCGTCGGGGCTCGACATCATGACGCGCAGATCGAAGCCGGCGCAGAAGCGCTCGGGCCGACCGGCGAGCACGACGGCGGAGGCCTCCTGCTCGGCGCGGGCGAGCGCGGCCCGGAGCCCGGCGATCATCGCGGTCGACAGCGCGTTCGCCTTGCCGTCGTCCATCTGGACGACCGCGACCTTGTTCTCGAGGGTGTACGTCAGCGGTTCGGTCACGCCGCACGGTAGCGTGAACCGCCCACCTACGTCACGACGTGGAGCTCGATCCGCACGAGCCCGCGCGCGTCGCACGTCCACCGCATCGCGGTGATCACGAGCTCCTCGAGATCGTAGCCCCAGATCCCGTAGAGCCCGTCGGTGCGATTGCGCCGCTGGACGCTGCGCTCGTCCTTCGCGATCGGCTTGGTCGCCGCGGTGGCCTCCTCGGTCTCGTAGACGTTCTCGTACTCCTCGCAGATCGTCTTCACGAGCTCGGCGCGCGTGAAGCCGTGCTCGATCGACGCGGTGACCTCGATCGTCGCCGGGACGGTGAGCGGGTAGTCGATGACGAGCACCGCGTGGACGTGGGGGATCGCGATCAGATCGGGATCGCCGAGCCGCTCGATCGTGCCGGCCGGGTCGCGCACCGAGAGGCCCCCGGGGAACGCGATCCGCGTCGCCATCGCGACGACCTGCGGTGGGGCGACGTCGACGCGCGACAGCCAGTACCACACCATCGCGACGGCGAGCCCGACGAACCAGATCGAGGCGAGCATGAACACGACGAGAAAACGGTAGCACCGGTTGCGCGCGGAGCCGAGCTTTCCCGCGGCGCTTCCCGCGCTATCTGACGACCACGAGGCCACCCCACGAACGTCCGAACGTCTCCGGCGCGTACATCTCCTCGGCCTTCGCCGGGGCGACGACGAAGTTGCCCGGCATCGTCGCCGTCACCGTGTAGATGGCCTCGAAGCCGGCGGGCAGCGGATCGACGACCGCGACGTTGTAGCGCTCGGTCGTGTTGATCACCTCGAGCTCGACGGCGACGCGGGCGCCGAGCTTCACGGTCCAGCGACCATCGGCACCCCGCACGACGTCGGTCGGATCGCCGAGCGCGCGATAGCTCCGGCGGACGACGAACCCCGCGTCGAGCGCCGGCAGGTCGAGCTGGTTCGGCGCGTAGGTGATGCCGAGCCGGTAGTACATGCGGCCGGTCCCGACCTTCTGCAGCGCGACGTCGTGCGACGTGCCGAGCCCCAGCGTCGCCCAGCCGAGGTCGACGCGTCCGGGCGTCGTCGTGTGGCCGGCGAACGCCTGCTCGGCGTACGCGGCCTGGCCGAACCACAGCTTGCCGGTGTAGCTCGGGACCTGCTTCTCGTAGGTGTCGAAGTAGCGCCGCAGCGCCTGCACGACGACGAGGTTCTCCTGCGTCGAGCTCCACCGGCCGTGCGTGCGGGCGTCGAGCACGCCGCGCGCGAGCTTCGGGATCGCTGGGTGCTGCGGGACCTCGCGGATCAGCGCGCCGAGGACGAGCGCGGTCGTGCGCACGTTCGAGACCAGCAGCGGGCGCTCGGCGGCGACGAAGCTCACTGTCACGGTCGCGCTCGCGGCGGTCTCGCGGATCGCTCCGACGAGGGTGGCGACGAGCTGGCCGCGCGTGCGCGCGTGCGCCTTGCCCCCGGCGAGCACGTCGAGCACGCGCGCCTGGGCGTCGATCGGATAGCTCGCCAGCGCGGTCGCCGCCGCGTGGAGGCGCTCCGCGCGCGCGGTGACGTCACGCCCGGTCGCCGCGAGCGCGC
>JAPLLF010001064.1 GCA_026387715.1 Pseudomonadota bacterium | reverse complement strand
CGTCGAGCACGAACCCGTGCGTGATGACCGCCTTGTACGGCGCGCGGCCCTGCACGCCGACGCCGGCGAGCAGCGACGAGTGGAACCAGCCGCGGTGCTGATCGCTGCCCTCGAGGTAGAGGTCGATGTCCTGGTAGTCGGCGCGGTCGGCGCGGCTCTGCATCGCGAGCCACGACACGCCCGACTCGAACCACACGTCGACGATGTCCTTCTCGCGCTCGAGCTGGTCGGCCCCGGCGCCGCATTGCTTGCACGTCGTGCCGGCGGGCAGCAGCTCGGCGACGCTCCGCGTCCACCACGCATCGGCGCCCTCGCGATCGAAGATCGCGGCGATGTGCTCCATCGTGTCGGCGTCGGCGTGGGCGGCCTTGCACGCGATGCAGTGGAACGTCGGGATCGGCGTGCCCCACAGCCGCTGGCGCGACAGCACCCAGTCGGGGCGGTTCTCGATCATCGCGTAGATGCGGTCGTGCCCCCACGGCGGGATCCACTGCGTGCGATCGATCTCGGCGAGCGCCCGCGTGCGGAGCTCGGCGTGATCCATCGCGATGAACCACTGCGGCGTCGCGCGATAGACGATCGGCTTGTGGCAGCGCCAGCAGTGCTGGTAGCTGTGCTTGATCTTGTCGGTCGGCGGGTTCAGCAGGTAGCCGGTGTCGACGAGGTGCTGGACGATCACCGGGTTGGCGTCGTCGGTTCCGCGCCCGTCCAGCGCGATCGGCGCCACGCCGCGCTCGAGCACGACCCCGCCCACGTAGCAGGCGCGATCGTCGAGCGGGGCGTACGGCGGGAGGTCGTGCGCGACGCCGGTCCGATAGTCGTCGGCGCCGTGGCCCGGCGCGGTGTGCACGAGGCCGGTGCCGGCGGTGTCGTCGACGTAGTCGGCGAACCACAGCCGCCAGTCCTGATCGCGCACGGCGGTGGTGATGAACGGGTGCTGGTAGCGCGCGCCCTCGAGCGCGGCGAGCTGCGCCGGCGCGAGCTCGATCGCGGTGGCGGCGTCGTAGGTGCCGCCGATCGCGGTCAGCACGCTCTCCGCCAGCTTCTGCGCGACGATGAGGTACTCGTCGGGATCGCGCGGATGAGGCACGGCGACGTACTGGAACCGCGGGTTCGCGACGATCGCGAGGTTCGCGGGCAGCGTCCACGGGGTCGTCGTCCAGATCACGAGCGCGACGCGCTTGCCCGCGAGCGGCCCGGCGAGGGCCGGATCGACGAGCGGGAACCGCACGTAGACGCTCGGCGACACCTTGTCGGCGTACTCGATCTCGGCCTCGGCGAGCGCGGTCATGTCGCGCGGGCACCACGAGACCGGCTTGTGGCCGCGATAGAGGTAGCCGTCCCGCGTGAACTTCGCGAGCGCGCGCGCGATCGCGCCCTCGTAGGAGTGGTCGAGCGTGAGGTAGGGGTGCGCCCAGTCGCCGAACACGCCGAGCCGCTGGAACTCGCTGCGCTGGATGTCGACGTACTTCAGCGCGTAGTCGCGACACGCGGTGCGGATCTGCGCCGGGGACATCGCGGCGCGCTCGGCGCGCGGGATCTCGCGCTCGACCGCGAGCTCGATCGGCAGGCCGTGGGTATCCCAGCCCGGCACGTAGGGCGCGCGGAACCCCGCCATCGTGCGCGACTTGACGACGATGTCCTTGAGGATCTTGTTGAGGATGTGGCCGTAGTGGATGGAGCCGTTCGAGTACGGCGGACCGTCGTGCAGCACGAACAGCGGCGCGTCCTTGCGCGCCGCCTGGATCTGGCCGTAGAGGTCCGCGGCCTGCCACTGCGCGATCAGCTCGGGCTCGCGTTTGGCGAGGTCACCTCGCATCGGAAACGGGGTCTCCGGAAGGTTGACCGTGTCCTTGTACTTCGACGCGGCGGGCTTGGATTCTGGGCCGGACATGGAGAGCGCGGACCATAGCATTCCCACACGTTCTGATTAGGATGCGCCCATGACCGATTCGAACCGGCCGCGCGCCTCGTGGGACGAGTACTTCATGTCGATCGCGCAGGTCGTCGCGACCCGCTCGACGTGCCCGCGCAAGTACGTCGGCTCGTTGCTCGTCCGCGACCGCACGATCCTGTCGACCGGCTACAACGGCTCGATCCGCGGGATGCCGCACTGCTCGGACGTCGGGCACATGATGGAAGACAACCACTGCGTCGCGACGATCCACGCGGAGGCCAACGCGGTGATCCAGGCCGCGAAGAACGGCGTGATCATCGATGGCGCGACGAACTACGTCACCGCCAGCCCGTGCTGGAGCTGCTTCAAGATGCTCGCGAACTCGGGCGTGAAGCGGATCTGCTACGGCGAGTTCTATCGCGACGAGCGTATCTTCGAGGTGGCGACGAAGACGGGCATCGAGCTCCTCCACGTGCCGCTGCCGGGCATCGCCTTGCCGGCGCTGCCTTCGCCGTGAAGACAATCAAGCGCATTCGGGCTGGTATACTGAAATTAAGTTCAGTGAGATCGGGAGCGAGATGTCGATCCGGGCCGAGTTTTCTTGATCGACCCGGTGGATCGACCTAGCGTCGACGTCCCGATGCGATTGGCCTACCTCGTTGTAGCTCTGGTGTCGTTGGCTGCCGCTGGCACCGCCGATGCCACGCCCAAGACCGCGTCGAAGTCGGCGCCGAAGGTGACGGCGACGGCGACGGCGAAGACCGCCAAGGCGGACAAGGCCACCAAGCCGGCGGCGACTTCCTCCAAGAAGAAGCGTCGGCGGACCGCGGTGTTCTCGGGAGCCAACGCCTCGAAGTCGCAGATCCGGACCGAGCCGCTCGAGCGTCCCAGCGGCGAGATCTGGCTCAAGGCCGAGAACCTCGGCGAAGAGTTCAAGGGCAATATCTACAAGAAGGACGGCACGTTCGACGACGCGTCCCTCGCGAAGATCGACGACATGTTCCGCTGCGTGAAGACCGGTGAGGTCCGCGCGGTGCGTGCCGAGCTGCTCGAGCACATGTCGCGGATCTACGATCACTTCGGCGGCAAGCAGGTCATCGTGGTCTCGGGCTTCCGGTTCGCCGAGCGCGATTCGTCGCGCCACTTCCACGCGTCCGCGATGGATATCCGGGTGAAGGACGTCAGCTACCAGCAGGTCTACGACTTCGCCGCGACGCTCGATACCGGCCACATGGGCCTCGGGCGTTACCCGACGTCGCAGTTCGTCCACGTCGACTACCGTGCGCCCGGGGAGCCGAGCTTCCGCTGGACCGACTACTCCGGTCACTCGAGCGGCAAGAAGGCGAAGAAGAAGTCGCCGGGTCGCACGCAGCCCGCACGCAAGCCCGTCTCGTAGTCGTCGGATGGACGACCGATGTACGAGCTTCCCGAGCTGACGCTCGCCGAGGTCGCCGCGCGGATCGGCACGCCCGCTCAGGGCATCGGATGTGCGACGAAGAAGTCGATCACGGCCTGGCCCCAGACGAACGCGTTCGGCAGCTTGCACGGGATCGCGTACTGCACGCCGTAGGGATCGGACGTGCTCCCCGGGATGCAGTGGCCATGGGCATCGGCCCATGGGCCATCGGCGACCGTCTCGTAGCCGTGCTCGAAGGTCTCGATCACGCTGTCGTTCGCGGTCCACCGCTGATGCGTGAAGGTGGCGTCGCCGCCGATCACCGCCGGCGGCCCTGCCCCGTAGCTGGCGATCGCGGCGTCCCGGATCTGCAGCATCGGCTGGTAGCCGACCGACGTATCGGTGCGGCCGACGAGGAACGCGATCGGGATGTGGCGGCTCGGCGCCCGCCCGTTCGCGAAGCACGTCACCTCGCCGAACCCCGCACCATCGCCCGCACCCGCGGGCGCGGCCGACGCGAACACGTCGGCGTGATCGCACAGGAGCCGCCAGGTCACGAAGCCACCCCGCGAGAAGCCGGTCACGTGGATCCTCGCCGGATCGATGCGAAACACGTCGCGAAACTTCGCGACCATGTTCATCAGCAACAGGTCGTCCTCCGCGTGCCACGTGGACCCCGGATAGCCCTGGCCGAACGCGGGCCCCGTGGGCGCGATGACCACGAAGCCGCGCTGGGCGCCGAGCTCGCGCAGCTTGACGTGCGCGTCCATGAGCAGCCCGTTGCCGGTATCGCCATGCAGGACGAGGATCAGGCCGCAGCCGGGCGCCTGGCACGCCGCCGGGATGCGCGCATCGACGACGAGCCCGCCGCACGTGTACGTGTGATCGCCGGTCGTCACGTCGGTCACGCAACCGCTCGGCACGGGCGGCACCACGGGCGCGCCATCGCCGACGCGCGCATCGCTCTGCACGCCCGGCCCCGGATCGCCGACCGTCGGCTGGCAACCGGCGACGCCGGCCAGGATCAGCAGCAGGAGGGCGGAGCGCATGCCGCGATCATACGCGCGCGCGGCGCGCTTCGGCGATCAACTCGGCCGCGTGGGCGCGGGCCTTCGACGTCGCCTGACCGCCGAGCATGCGTGCGAGCTCGTCCTTGCGCTGCGCCGCGGTCAGCTTGAGGACGTGGGTCTCGGTGCGGCCGTCGTGCTCGGCCTTCTCGACGTGGAAGTGGTGATCCGCAAACGCCGCGATCTGCGGGAGGTGGGTCACGCACAGCACCTGTCGCGCGTCGGCGACCGTGCGGATCTGCGAGCCGACGACCTGCGCGGTCGCCCCGCCGATGCCGGTGTCGACCTCGTCGAACACGTAGGTGGCGACCTCGTCCGCCCGGCGCAGCGCGAGCTTGAGCGCGAGCATGATCCGAGACAGCTCGCCACCCGAGGCGACCTTGGTGAGCGGCCGGGTGTCCTCGCCCTTGTTCGACGCGAGCATCAGCTCGACGCGATCGCCGCCGGTCGGCCCGAGCGCGACGGCCTCGATCGCGACCGAGAGCCGCGCGGAGCCCATCCCGAGATCGGCGAGCGCGGCGCCGACCTCCTTCTCGAGCTTCTTCGCGGCCTTGCCGCGCTGCTTGGTGATCGCCGCCGCCGCCG
>JAPLLF010000365.1 GCA_026387715.1 Pseudomonadota bacterium | reverse complement strand
ACCGGACCGGCCGTTCGGTTCGGCGGTCACGTCGATGTTGATCTCGACGTCGATGGCGGGCACTGGAGCGGGCGCCGCCCCGCGTCGCTCAGCTTGCAGCCGTTGAAGGGCCGCGAGCGATTTGTGCAGACTGCGTTCGATGCGATCTTCGTGTCGACCGACTCGCTCGAGCCCTCCGTCGTTGTTGGCGACGTAACTCCATCCGAGGACCTGGTCGGCCGGCACGTCGACCCTGCGGCGAGCGGGCCCCTCGCAGGCCCACGACAAGATCTGGTGTTCGATGGTGGCGCACCGCCTCAGCCGCCAGAAGCAGCCGACGATCCGTTCTGCCAGTGCGGCCTCGAGCGCGCCGACGGGGTCCAGCGTCACCCACATCTGGTGGACGAGGTCATCGAAGGCGGCCTGATCCTCGAGCGGCAGAACCATACGCTTGGCAGTGAGACCGTGGGTGAGAGCGTTGGCGGCGACCTTGCGCTTGCCGACCTCGGTGCGCGGCCCCGTCGACAGCTGAGCGTTGGCTCTGTTGGCGAACTCACGCCGTGACGGGGACTCCTTCGTGTCCGAGGTGACCAGAAGCAAGGTCGGCGAGGCGTCGAACATGTCGTCATTTTACTGCCTTCGATCGATGCCGTCGATCCCTGCTCTCGACGGGACCACCGCCCCGAACCAGGCAAAAGATCCATGCCGACGGAATCATCCGTCGTAGACCTTCATCCACAGCAAGGAGCTACAAGTGTCCAAGATCAAGATCGTCAAGTTCATCATCGGGGCGTGCGCCGGCTACATCGGCGCCAAGATGATTTGGCGGGGCCGCAAGGCCAGGTCGGCGGAGCCCTCGCCCGCGCCGGTGCGAGAAGGCTGAGGGAGCCGCCATGCTCAAGCGAGCGCTCGAGGGGCTCGCGCACGGACTGGGCTACCTCCGGCAGTCCAGCGACGACATCGTGCTGGATCTCCGTCCCCGGCTGCAGCTCGACGGCCACAGCTGCGGGTTGCAGAGCTTGGCAGCCATCCTCGACTACTACGATTTCGAGATCGACCTCGAGGAGCTGGCCGACGACCTCGGACTCACCGACGACGGTGTCGTCGGCTACGGCGACGACTCTGTGCTCGTCATGGACCCTCTCCCCCAGCGTGCGTTCCTCCGTGGCGGGCGTCGTGACCTCGAAGACTTCTTCGAGAGCTGGGACCGCTGGGGGATCGCCGTGCATCGGCCGAGGCGCCGCACCAGGGCCGCCAAGGTCATGCGCTGACTGATCCAACCGTGAAGCGCATCACCGCCGGTGGTCGCCTCCACGGCAACTCTTCGTGAACACGATGTGGGGCGGCCCGGCATCTGCCGGGCTGCCCCTTGTCGCCCGTGAGCCGCATCGGCTCGCACCACCTGCCGCACTCGACCTTCGAGCGCGGCCCCACCGCGCCCTCGGGCGCAGAAGGATCGTCATGTTGTTCCATCACTCCACCGTTCCGTACCAGCAAGCGGCCACCGACGCTGCCAGGCACGCCCGCATCAAGCTGGACACTATTATCCAGCGAGGGCGAAGTCGTGCGGCCGAGGTCATCGACGCCGTTAACCGGTCCCGGCCTGTCGATCGGATCGTGCGTGGCTCGGCCCTGACCTTCGCCCCAGACGGCGATCATATGCTCGTCCGACTTGGCGACACCGTCGAGACCATGCACGACCACGCCCTGAGCCAGGCTGCATCGAGGGTCGGCCTGCCGTGGACCTACGTGCAGCATCTGCGCGAGAAGGAGCGGCTCGACTGGGGCCCCGAGCTGCTCGCGTTCAACCTGCAGGCGTTGTACGGCCGACTGCCAACGGAGACACGCCTGCTGACCCGCTCCGTCGACGGCTCGACCATGGCGGTGCTTTCCGATCGGTTCCGCCGGCTTGACTCGAGGAAGATCGTCGATGGCTTCGCGAAGGCCTGCGCCGCCGTCGGGGCGTTGCCCGTCGAGGGCTACCGCACCGACATCAAGATCTCGATCAAAGCGATCTTGCCGGAGGTCTACGAGCCCGTGCCCAACGAGGTCATGGCGTTCGGAATCATCCTCGAGAACAGCGACTTCGGCGCCGGCGCTTTGTCGCTCCGGGTGTTCGCCCTTCGGCTGTGGTGCTCCAATTCTTCAGCGGCGACCTAAGACAGATCCAATCCGGTCGTGACCGGAGATCCACCACTCGACGCGCGGCGACTTCGTCGGCGGCGGGATACTGATCCACCAGCGCGTTAGATCGGCAGCGCGG
>JAPLLF010000475.1 GCA_026387715.1 Pseudomonadota bacterium | reverse complement strand
GCGCTCGCCGAGCAGCAGAACCAGCGCGACCGGATCGCCGATGAGCTCGCCCAGGCCGACCGCCTGATCACGTCGCAGCAGACCTTCCAGGCGGAGTTCGCCAAGGCGATCCAGAGCGACCTTGACGGTCGCAAGAACGCGCTCGGCAAGATCCGCGCGCTCGCGAGCGCCGCGGGCGAGACCCGCGCCGCGATCCGCGCGCAGAGCTCGGCCTACGCCGCCGAGTCGAACCGCCGGATGGCGCAGGAGTACAAGGCCGGCCTCATCGACCGCAGCTCGATGCTGTCGGGCAAGTTCCAGCAGGCCCAGATCACCAGCTCGAACCTCGGGCTCGCCGAGCGCCAGGCCGAGTACGAGACCCGCGCGGCCGAGCTCGAGCAGAACGCCAGGTCGCTCGACGCGCTGCTCGACACCACGGCAGGCAACGACACCGCGCTGTCGTACGAGGTCCTCAAGATCAAGCAAGAGCTCGAGGCGAGCCGGCTCGAGCTGGCGAAGGCCGTCGAGACGCGCAACTCGCTCAAGATCAGCCTCGAGCGCCAGGAGAAGCTCATCGCGTCGCTGTCGAAGTCGGCCTATCTCCGCGCCGTCAACGACAAGGCGACCGTCACGTTCGTGCCGTACGGCAACCTCTCGAAGGTCGAGAAGGGCAGCGGGCTCTACGGCTGCAAGCTCGGCATGATCATCTGTCACCACGTCGGGGACGTGCTCGAGGTGCTGCCGGGCGAGGTGGTGTTCAAGCACCCGCACAAGGACAAGCAGCTCCGCGGCCAGATGGTCGAGGTGAAGCTCGACGCGGAGGACGCCGACGCGGCCGAGGACGAAGTACTGTTCGTCGGTGGCAAGCCGCTGTTCCTCTGAGCTCTCGATGCCGTTTCCCATGAGCCGGTCTACGCTTCTGGTCGCGACGCTCCTGCTGACCTCGTCGACCTCGGCGCTCGCCGACGACGACGCCCCCTCCCCCAACTACGACGACGGCTACTGCGACTACGTGCAAGGCGTCGGCTCCGCGCAGAGCGCCCTGCAGCTCGCGCCATCGCTGTTCGGCCAGTTCGGCTACATCGAGCAGACGGTGACGTCGAGCTCGGTGGCGACGACCGGCCCGGCCCTGCGGTTCGTCGGCGGCGTGAAGTACAAGCTGTCCGGCATCTACGAGGGGTTCGCGACGCGCAGCCGCGCGAAGGCCGACTGCGACCGCCACGTCGCGCTCAACCAGGTACGCGGCGGGACCGCGTATCGCGCGCTCGAGGCCCGCAACAAGATCCTCGAGGGCGCGCTGCCCGAGGCGGCGAAGATCCTGGCGGCGACCGACGAGGACTTCAAGGCGCACCGGATCACCGCGCAGGAGTTCACCGCGACGCGGCTGCGGATCGAGGAGCTGCGCGGCCTCGCGGTCGAGACGCGCCGGCAGATGAGCGCGCTGCCGCCCGCGAGCGACAACCTCGCCGGCTCGCTCAAGGCGTTCCAGCGCGCCGACGAGACCGTCGAGGCGTACGAGGGCAAGCTGCGGATGGCCCAGGCGTTCGACTTCAGCGTGCGGTTCGGCCTCGACGCGTTCCTCGAGGGCCAGAGCGGGAGCTCGTCGCCGGTGTTCGCCGTGGCGTCGCTCGACATCAACATCGGCGCGCTGTTCGTCGGCAGCGCGAACGAGCGCGCCTCCACCGGCCGCAAGAAGCTCGTGCGCTCGGGGCACGATCCGCTGGCGGTCGATGCGACCGCCGATCGGCTGCGCGTCGTCGTCGAGACCGAGAGCAAGCGGCTCGAAGAGACCGCCGCGCTCGAGGGCGACCTCCAGAAGCAACTCGACGTCCTCGCGCGCGTCGGGGGCGACGACAGCCGGCGCTTCCGCCTCACGATCTGGTTCGAGTGGATCAAGGTGTCCGCGGAGCACGCGTACCTCCAGACCCACATCGCCGCGATCAAGCAGGTCATCGGCGCGTGACGCGCTTGGTGACATTGATCGGCTTCGCGACGTTCGCCGCGTGTGGCGGCGGCTCGGCCGAGGCCAAGGATGACAAGGACCGCCCGGCGGTGGGCAAGCCCGTGCCCGTCGCGCTCGACCAGCTCTGCATCACGAAGGGCAAGTTCGGCGCGAAGGTCGAGTCGGGGTTGCCGATCGACGTCCCGACGATGCGCGCGATCGCCCCGGGCACGCTCGGCGACGCCGCGAGCATGACGTTCTGGTATCGCGGCGAGACGACCGACAAGCGCGCGCTCGCGACCGGCGGCGCGCGCCGCCAGCTCGGGCTCAAGCTGCGCGCGGAGAACGGCTGCAACCTCGTCTACGTGATGTGGCGGCTCGATCCGAAGCCGAAGCTCGAGGTGTCGGTGAAGCGCAACCCGGGCATGAAGAGCCACGAGGAGTGCGGCGCCAACGGTTACGTCAAGGTCAAGCCGAGCGACAAGCCGCTGCCGACGCCCGCGCTGCGGATCGGCGCGACGCACTCGCTGCGCGCCGAGATCAAGGGCGACGCGCTGACCGCGTGGGTCGACGATCAGGTCGCCTGGGAGGGCACGCTGCCGGACGAGGCGCGCGCGCTGATGGGGCCCGCGGGCGTGCGCTCCGACAACCTCGCGTTCGATCTCGTCGAGTTCCTCGCACCGGCGGGCCCACCCGCCGCGTGCAAGCCGACCGACGGCGACTGAGGCGTCACGGCTTCGCGGCAGGCAGCGCGACGTCGACCGCCTGCTTCGGCGCGGTCCCGACCGTCACGGGCACGCACGTCACCGGGACGGTGGCCGGATCGTCGGCGGGACTGCCGGCCGCGACGCAGACCGTGAGCACGCCGGCCCG
>JAPLLF010001109.1 GCA_026387715.1 Pseudomonadota bacterium | reverse complement strand
GACCCGCGACCACCGAGGCGATCATGCCCACGCTGTGGAAGCTCATCGAGCCGCTCGGCGACTTCGATCGCGTCAGCGTCGGGTTCCCCGGGGTGGTCGTCAACGGCGTCACGATCACCGCGCCGAACCTCGACGCGTCGTGGGCCAACTTCGCGCTCGCCAAGGAGATCGAGACCGTCACCGGCAAGCCCGCGCGCGTGATCAACGACGCCGGCGTGCAGGGCTACGGCCTCATCGAGGGCGTCGGCGTCGAGATGGTGATCACCCTCGGCACCGGCCTCGGCTGCGCCGTCTATCACGACGGGGTGTACATCCCGAACCTCGAGCTCGCCCACCACCCGTTCGGCAATCGTGACGGCGATACCTACGAGGAGTACGTCGGCAAGAAGGCGCTCGACAAGATCGGCAAGAAGAAGTGGAACAAGCGCGTCCGCAAGGTGATCGATCAGATCCTGCCGATCTGGAATCCGCGGCGCGTCTACCTCGGCGGAGGCAACGTGAAGCACCTCAAGATCGGCAGCGAAGCCGACAAGCCGCTGCCCGCCAACGTCGTGCTCGGCTCGAACACCGCCGGCCTGCTCGGAGGCATCGCGCTGTGGCGGTGATGCGGGTTGGTTTCGCCCTGCCCCTGCTCGCGATGCTCGGCGCGTGCGCCGACGAGCCGCGCGCGACCCCGCGCGCACCGGTCGACCTGCGCGCCGCCCTGGCCACCCCCGACGCCACCCCGGTCGGCGTCGCGGTCGCGCCGGACGGCGAGCGGTTCGTGTTCGACGAGACGCGCGGGCTGTTCCAGCTCGACGCGCTCGATCGCGCGACGCTGGTCGTCGCGCTCGACGCGCTGCCGGCGCCGAGCGACGGGCCGCCCGTCGTCCTCCCGATCACCGACATCGTCGCCCTCGCGCCGCACCTGTTCGCGATCACCGCGATCGGCGACGGGTTCCTGCTCGACACCGCCGCGATGACGCTGCAGCAGCACTTCTGCTACGTGCCCGATTCGCTGCCCCAGAACCTCACCCAGCGTACCGACGCGATCGCCTTCGACGCCGCGCACGACCGGCTCTACGCGCAGCCGCGGACGTTAGGACGACCTCCGCCGGTTCGGCGTCACGTCGATCGACGGCCTCGCCCTCGACGCCACGCGCGCCATGCTGATCGTCGTCGACCAACAGGCCGATGCGATCGTCGAGATCCCGCTCGCCGACCTCGCGCTCTAGGCTACGCGTCGATCACGACGTCGGTCGTCGGCCGCGCCTGACACGCGAGCACCAGGCCCCGGGCCCGCTCCGCCGGCGTGAGCGCATCCGCCACCTCCATCGAGACCTGCCCGGCGACGAGCCTGGTCTTGCACTGGCCGCAGATGCCCGACCGGCACTCGAACGGGATCGCGACGCCACACGCCTCGGCCGCTTCGAGCACGGTGAGCCCGGCGACCTCGGTACGACGACCACCGCGCGTGAACTGCACGTCGAACACCGCGCTCGGGTCCGCGGCTGCGTCGCCGTCGATCGCGGGCGCGTCGCCGATCGGCGTCGACACGAACTCCTCCTCGTGGACGTCGGCGTCGGGGAGGTGCAGCTCGTCGACGAGCAGCCGCCGCGTCGCGACCATCATCGGCGTGGGCCCGCACATCATCACCGGCCCACGCGTGAAGTCCGGGACGAGCTCCGTCAGCATCGCCGCGGTGAGGTGCCCGCGCTCGCTGGACAGCGAGATCAGGAGGTGGACGTTCGGGTGGCGCGCCACGAGATCCGCGAGCTCGTCGCCGAAGATGACGTCGGCGGCGGTGCGGACCGTGTAGGCGAGGTAGGCGTGCCCTCCCCAGCCGCGATCGGTGAGCCCGCGGAGGATCGACATCATCGGCGTGATGCCGACGCCGCCCGCGATCAGCACCACGCGCTCGGCCTCGTGCCCCGCGAACACGAACTTGCCGGCCGGCGCCGCGATCCGCACGAGCTCACCCACGGCGAACGTCGCGTGCACGTGGCGCGAGCCGCCGTTGCCGTTCGGCGCGCGCTTCACGCTGATCTCGACGTGGTCCGTGCGCGTCGGCGGCGACGCGATCGTGTACGACCGATTCACGCGCTTGCCGTCGATCGCGAGCGCGAGGGTCAGGTACTGCCCGGCGACGTGATCGAACGGGATGGGGCCGCCATCCCGGGCGACGAACCGGAACGTCTTGACGTCGGGCGTCTCGTCGACGATCCGCGCGAGCCGCAGCTCGCCCCGCCAGAACGTGCGCGACGGCGCGGGCGTGACCCGTGCGGGAGCACGCCGCGCGGGCACGAGGCGGGCCACCATCAGGACACCGAACGCGATCGCGAACGCGACCGGCTTGGTCACGTCGGACTTGACCAGCAGGTAGTAGTGCACGAGCCCGCATCCGACGACGACGTACGCGAGGCGGTGGAGCTGCTTCCAGCGCTTGCCCAGCCGCGCCACCATCGCATCCGTGGAGGTGATCGCGAGCGGGATCATCAACACGAGCGCCGCGGCGCCGAACCACAGGTACGGCCGCAGCACGATCTCGGCGAGCGTGTCGGCGATCGAGCCCTCGCGATCCCACCACCAGAAGATCACGAAGTGCGCGGTGAGGTACGCGAAGCCGAACAGGCCGAGGTTCCGACGCGCCGCGATCAACACGCTCCACCCACTGAGCCGACGCAAGGGCGTGACGAGCAGCGACAGCGACAGGAAGACGAGGCCGAGCAGGCCGGTCGTGCGGATCGCGAAGTTGACGTCGTTGACGCCGAGCTGGTGACGGAGTGCGTCGACGACGAGCAGCAGGCCGGGCACCAGCCCGCACGCGAGCACGAAGCGCCGGGCGAACCTGCCGTCGACCAGCGGCGCGCTAGTAGTGGACATCGAGATCCATCCCCGCGTAGAGGCTCGCGACCTGCGGGCCGTAGCCGTTGAACATCAGCGTCTTGCGGCGGCCCGACTCGCCGATGCGCTGCTCGGTCGCCTGGCTCCAGCGCGGGTGCGCGTGGTCCGGATTCACGTTCGCGTAGAACCCGTACTCGGCCGCGCCGTAGCGGTTCCAGCTCGTCGGCGGCATCTGGTCGACGAGCGTGATCTTCACGATCGACTTGATGCCCTTGAAGCCGTACTTCCAGGGGATGATCATCCGCACCGGCGCGCCGTCCTGCGGCGGCAGGTCGTGGCCGTACAGCCCGGTCGTGAGCAGCGTGAGCGGGTGCATCGCCTCGTCGAGCCGCAGCCCCTCGAGGTACGGCCACGCGAGCGCGTTGCTCGTCTGGTTCGGCATGCGCACCGGATCGAAGAGCGTCTCGAACGCGACGTACTTCGCGCTCGCCATCGGCCGCACCTGCGCGAGCAGCTCGCGCAGCGCGTAGCCGACCCACGGCACGACCATCGACCACGCCTCGACGCACCGCATGCGATACACGCGCTCCTCGGGCGCCGCCACGCGGCGGATCGCGTCGAGATCGAACGTCCGCGGGGCGTGGACGAGCCCGCCGACCGCGACCGTCCAGCCGTCGGTCTTGAAGCCGGCCGCCGCGCGGGCGACGCCGTCCTTGTTGGTCGTGAACTCGTAGAAGGTGTTGTAGTTGGTGATCGCCGCGTGCGACGTGACGTCCTCGCCGGGCACGCGGTAGCCGGGCGCCGTCGGCTTGGCGACGTCGGGGATGGCGCGCGTCGTGGTCTCGACGACCTCGACGCCGTTGAGCGCGCGGTAGACCACCCCGGTCGCGACCGCGCCGGCGGCGACGAGGCCGCCACGCAGGAGCGCGCGCCGGTTCAGGTAGACGGCGTGGGGGGTGATCTCGCTCGCGGGAACCGCGGGTAGCTTCTCGGTCATGTCGCTTCCTCGGGCGAGGTACGTCCACCCGCACCGGCAGGTTACAGCGCGTATCATGTCGGGATGCGCGTGATCGACCTGCTCCCCGCCACCCTGCTGCTGGTCGGCTGCGCCGATGACACCCCGCCCGTGCAGGTCACCAACGCCGACACCGGGCCTGCGGCCGGCAACCCCGACGGGCACTGCGCGGTGCCCGGAGAGGCCGCCGCCGAGGACAGCACGACGCCGACGACGGTCGTCGGCACCGGCACCCCCGAGAGCTGCACGAGCGCGGCGGTCATCGACGCGGTGGCCCGCGGCGGGGTGATCACGTTCGACTGCGGCCCGAAGTTCACGACCATCGAGCTCGACGCCACC